>NZ_JAZHCT010000019.1:0-137949 GCF_036541265.1 Paenibacillus sp. IITD108
GTCTGTCACTTTGCTGCCTCAAAACTGCGATTTTGGTCGTAATAGCGGAACGACTGACCACTTCATTGCGGATAGAGAGGCAGAAAAGCAAGCCACCGATAGGGCTGACATTACGATCAAGTTTGGGCGACGCTGCCGCTGCTCTAGTTCTACTCTTATCTCTCTGACACTCTTGCTTATTACCTACGTAGCCCGACTCCTACTATCAATATTAGAGCCATGCGCCTGCACAGCTCCTCATCATTCAATATCGAAATCAAAATATTGATTCGGAAACGGCTCCTTCTGCAGGGTGTAATGCCACCATTCCTTGCTATACGGCTTAAAGCCGTGTTCAACCATCAGCTGCTTCAGCAGCTGTCTGTTAGCCGACTGTTCTTTCGTAATTTCGCCTGTATCGAATCGCGATATCCGATCCAGCATATCAACAGGGCTGCCCATATCCAGCTCTTCGCCAGTGTCTGCATAGGCTAACGTAAGATCGAAGGTGCTGCCTCTGGAATGTCCTGATTTTTTGGCCAAATAACCTTTTTGGAAAAAAGCTGCTTTATCTTCATTTGGATAAAACAACTCCTTCATCGCAACATCCGACTCATCGGCCGACCACCGCGCGAAATGCTCGACCGCTTTTTGCGGCCTGTAAGCATCGTAAATAACAAGAATATAGCCTTGCTTCTCAGCAGCTGCGCTTACACCCTGCAAGGCAGCTGCCGCAGTCTCGGTAGCAATAGCAAGAGGAGCGTTATAGCCGTCAATAGAAACTCCAACAAAATTTTGCTCGCCATAATATCCCATTACATATTCGGCGCTCGGTATATATTCGTCCAGGTAAACAAAGCCTTCAGGAAGATTATCTTTTTTTACTATAACACCAGGTTCCGGCTGTTGTTCTTCTTCCAAAAGTTTTTCTTGTCCCAAAGGCTTTTCTTCTTCCAAAAGTACTTCTTCTTCCGAAGGCTGTTCTTCATCCGCAAGAATAGATACTTCTTGAACGTCTTCCTTCGCAATATCTCCTGTATAACCTGATGGCGAATTTATATTTGTCTTCTTTTTCTCGTTATTTCGCCCTTCTTGCCCAGCAGAAGTGCATGCTGTAAGCAGCCCAAATGACATCGCCACTAGTATAATTATGACAATAAACTGTAAGAATACTTTATGTGACCTTGCTCTTTCCATCTATAGTTCCATCTCCCGTCAATCCTTATGCTTCGGTCTATATTGCATTGGCGGCACGCCTGTCCAGCGTTTAAATTGCCTGGAAAAATGACTTAATGATGAGAATCCTAACTGCTGTGCAATATCCTCAATAGACATTTCACTTTCCAGCAGAAGATGCTTCGCCTTGTTTAATTTTAATTGCGTTAAATATTGCCGCGGCGACATGCCGTACACTTGCATAAAAATTTTATAGCACTGACTCCTGCTTAAATTTTGCTTTCGTGCGATATGAGCTACTGCGCCTTTGGAAAATAAATGATCCTGAAGCATCGCTTCCATCTCATGCGCAACATCAACCTGTAATCTGGACGTCATCTTCTTGCCGTGC
Source organism: Paenibacillus sp. IITD108 (assembly GCF_036541265.1). NCBI lineage: Bacteria > Bacillati > Bacillota > Bacilli > Caryophanales > Paenibacillaceae > Paenibacillus > Paenibacillus sp. IITD108. Next base: position 1,547 of record NZ_JAZHCT010000019.1, read on the forward strand.
TGCTCTTCCTCAGCAGGATGCTGTTGATGCAATAGCATGGCAACCTCATTAATGATCAGCAGCAGCTGATTTTGAAAAAGCAGTTTATCAACGCCAGATAAATGCATAACAAGCTGCTGCTCTGTTCTATTCACACTGCCTGGGCGCAGCAGCTCCAGCTGGAGCAAGCTTTCTATTTCCTTAATATATAGCAGCAGCTTAGATTGCTTCACCTGCTCGTTGCTAAATAGCTCAAATGAATTTTTTGTAAGAAGCTCGCGCAGCTCCTTATCATCTATATTGAAATGTACGTTAAAAAAGCTGTAATAACCATTTGAGTGGTTAAAGGTATGATGTTTTACACCCGGCTTCAATAAAATCAATTCTCCTGCTCTCATCGTCACCTGCTGATCCTCAGAGGACTGCGTTACCTCCCCGTCCCAGCAATACAACAGCTCAAACAAGTGGTGATGATGGCGAGGATACAACCAGTCAGGAGGTTTAACTGCGAATTGGCAGCCTGTTATTTGAACCGTGTATGTCATATTCGGCAAAATAATTTCCGTATCCATATTCTCATCCTTTCACCTTTTGCGACCACAATTGTTAATGCTTAATAGTATAACACTCGAACGAAACAAATGGTCAAATAATCGCATAGTTTGACAATTGTTCAAGAACAATTAATTTCTTATGATGAGTGCATACTACATTTCTGTATATGGGGTGAGCCAAATGAGCAAGTTCAGCTATGAGGGAAAGCAATTTTTGCTTAACGATAAACCGATTACGATTATTTCAGGCGCTATTCATTATTTTCGAGTTGTGCCGCAGTATTGGCGCGACAGACTGTTAAAGCTTAAAGCATGCGGCTTTAATACAGTAGAAACCTATGTGCCTTGGAATTTGCACGAGCCTCAGGAAGGAACATTTAATTTTGAGGGGATTGCAGACCTGGAGCAGTTTATTAAAATTGCCGAGGAGCTTGGACTGCTCGTTATCGTCCGCCCAAGCCCTTATATTTGTGCGGAGTGGGAATTCGGCGGTTTGCCTGCTTGGCTGCTTGCTGATTCCGATATGGTGTTGCGCTGCTTCCACAAACCATATCTAGAAAAAGTGGATGCCTACTACGATGTTTTGCTGCCGAAGCTAAAGCCTTTGCTTTGTACAAACGGCGGGCCGATTATCGCTATGCAGATTGAGAATGAATATGGAAGCTATGGCAATGATACCAAATATTTGGAGTATATAAGAGACAGTATGATTGCACGAGGCATCGATGTCCTGTTGTTCACATCGGATGGCCCAGAGGATTTCATGCTGCAGGGCGGTATGATTGACGGTGTATTGGAAACGGTCAACTTCGGTTCCCGCACTGCTGAAGCTTTCGAAGCGTTGAATCAGTATCAACAGAACAAGCCGGATATGTGCATGGAATTTTGGAACGGCTGGTTTGACCACTGGGGCGAGGAGCATCATACCCGCAGCTCTGATGAAGTAGCAGCTGAGCTTGACGAAATGTTCAAGCTGGGCGCGTCCGTCAATTTCTACATGTTCCATGGAGGAACGAACTTCGGTTTTTACAACGGCGCGAACAATCCTAAGTATGCACCAACGATTACAAGCTATGATTATGACGTTCCACTTAGCGAAGACGGTGAGCCAACAGCTAAGTTTTATGCGGTGCGCAGTGTAATTGAGAAGCACTTTGGGCTTGAGCCGCTATCACTGCCAGAGCCTATCGCCAAAAAAGCTTACGGCAAGGTAAGTCTAAGTGAAAGCGCAAGTCTGCTAAGCCAGCTTAATGAGCTCGGCACTTCAAGCAGCCATGCTTTCCCTGTAACGATGGAGAAGCTTGGACAAGATTATGGCTTTATCCTATATACGACGCATGTTTCGGGTCCGCGAAATGCAGCTGTCCTCCATTTGCAGGACGTTCATGACCGGGCAATTATTTACTTGAATGACGAATATATTGGGGTCATTGAGCGCGATCATCAAGATAATCAGATTGAATTGGCGATCCCTGAAGGCGGAGCAAAGCTAAGCATTCTGGTTGAAAATATGGGACGGACCAACTACGGACCACTCCTGAGAGATTGCAAAGGAATTACAGAAGGTGTGCGTCTGGGCAATCAATTTTTATTCGGCTGGGAAATTCATACTTTGCCTCTCAACAATGTAGAACAAGTTCAATTTCAGCAAAGCTTGGAGCAAGTTAACGTATGCGGCGACCATAATACGAAGCAGCCGACCTTCTATAAAGGAAGCATTGAAATCGATGAGACGGCCGATACCTTTATCCATATGGAAGGCTGGACGAAAGGCGTTGTCTATATTAATGGCTTTAATCTGGGACGCTACTGGAATCGCGGTCCACAGAAGACGTTATATATACCTGCCCCGATATTGAACAAAGGAAGCAATGAAATTATTATTTTTGAGCTTCACGAAACAAATAATGCCAGCATCAAGCTGGTCGATAAACCCGAGCTTCAATAATGCGAAAAGCCGAGTCTCCGTTCCAATATGGAATAAGGATGACTCGGCTTATTCATATCAAGTGCCAGGCTTGCCAATAACAATTGGAATTCATGTGATTAATGATAGCTGCCTTTAACTATTTCTCAAACATATTGTCAAGATTGTGGTAGTAATTATCACCTAATCCAGCGCTTCTCCGGTCGAAATCATCGCTATCTGTGTAGTCGTCAACAAGTTTTACTTGATGCTTGCTAAGCAGGTCGCGAGCATGCTTCAGCTCTTTTTTCAGCACACAAATACTTGGCATTCCCGCATCATCGTATATAATATATGCCGCCAAATGATTTGCCCGCAATAGCTTTACATACTCATTTTCTTTATTATCGACGACATAGCCCATATCATAAAAGATATCCTCCACGTCAAATTCCCTTGTCTCGGCGATTCCTTGCCAATAAAACACCAGATCTACTGCAGAAAGCATCAGCGTCTGCTTATGACCAAAATATAAGGAATGGCAGTCCAAGGCTTTAACCTCGTACTCATTTTTATATTCAGCTACTCGAAAACCAAATGAACGCAAAAAGCGTGCAGCCTGTTTGCTGCAGCTTTCCGCTATCTTCTCAGGCGAGCCTGTTGGTGCGATTAATTGATAAGGCTCCGGCTTTATATTCTTGGCACGAATATGCTGCAATTGATTCGCATATTGTTGACGCATCCGTTCCAGCGACTCTTCTCTAAAACTGCTATTTTGAATAAACTGATTGAATTGCTCTCCATAGTGCTTCAGCTCCTCTTCCGTTTCGGACAAAGTAAAGCGAATCCAGAAACGAGACAGCAGCCCCTTGTTATAAGGATGCTCCTCCCGCTGCTCAGCGAAAAACGGCGCCCCTCCTTTGCGGCCGGTAGGACGGATCCTGACTTCGACGTACAGATCATCCTTGCTCGCAGAATTATTTTTAGAATATCGCCCCAGCAAACGTTCAAGCGCGTCGTATTCATCCGTGCCATCGCTTGTTTCATCGAATCGATACCATGCAAACTCCCTATCCATTAAGCCTCTCGATCGTTGATATGCAGCTCCCTGAATAAAATATTCTTTTAATCCCAAGCGCCTCGCTCCTTACTTTAGTTAATAGCATGCTTGCTCATCAACTGCTTCAGCTCTGTCTTCGCCTCCTCATCGCCGCGTTCTGCCGCGTTTCGGAACCATTTCATCGCTTCAAATATATTTTTCTCTACCTCCACTCCCTCGGCATACAGAACGCCGAGATTGAACTGAGCATCTGTCCAGCCCTGCCGTGCTGCTTTTATATACCAATAGATGGCCTCTTCCATATTTTTATGAACGCCGTCTCCTGCCTCCAGCTTGCATGCCAAATTAAATTGAAAGGCTTTGTATCCGCGCAAGGCAAGCTCCTTGGTCCACTTCCATGCATGTTCACTTTCTTTATTTTCAGTATATAGAGCTGTCAATTGATAGATCGCACCAACATGGCCTCTCTCACCGGCTTGCAGTAACCACTTCAATGCCTCCTGCGGCTTAGAAGCGCCAAGCTCTCCTGTCAATAGCATCGTTCCAAGCATAAACTGCGCATCGCGATTGCCTTTATTGGCAGCTGCTTCATACCAGCGTTTGGCCATGTTATAATCCTGAGGTGTTCCTCTTCCACGAAAATACATTTGCGCCAATACAAAAGCCGCATCTGCACCGCCATTTTCCGCAGCTTTCTTATAGAAAGAAAAGACGTCTCTCGCTTGCATGCCGCTATCGTTAACAGAAAAGCTGAACTGCAGCCGCGGCATGCCTGCTGCTCGTTCAAACCAATAATTCATTTCGTATAACTGCGGGATCTTCAAGCTCCATTCCTGCTGTTCAGGCTCAGGAAAAATCTTCGTCTTCGGAGCATGCGCCAGCTCGCTCGCATTCCGAATCGTTTTTAATTGCGGCTCTTCGCCAATTTTGGCCCAGGACAAATAGGAAAGCAGATTTCGCTCAAGGACCAGGCCTTTAATTTGCTCTAGCTCTTCCTTGGATACAAAGCCGCCATGCGCCGCTTTATTTCTAATTGGCAGCAGTTCTGTCAGCATGGCTCCCAAATCAGGCATATATGTGCTTACAATCGGAATGGAATGTGTATGGCAGTAATGAGAGAGATCTCGCCACATCATCCGTTTCTCATTAGACCAGCTCTCTATTTCAAATATAATATAGCGCAGCTCCTCTTCTATTACTCCCAGATAGCTCATTGCTATTCCTTGGTAGGACAATAGCCCCGCCGATTTCTGCGACGCCATCGTATGCTCTAAAGTCATTGCCGTAGCCAAAGTTTTTTGGGATTGAACAGAAAGACCGTACCAGTCATTTTGAATAATTTTGAATTGGTTCTCCAGCTCGTCCTTGCTCTCGATATCTATCCATATGCGGTCTTCTATGTCATACTCTTTTCCTTCAAACAGCTCCCAATCGACAACGGTATCACCCGTATCTGTCCGTACAATCGCTCTAGTGATTTGTGTTGCATCGGATATCCCTTGTTTCATAGCTTGAAAGGTTAAATAGGCAAGAGCGTGCATAGCGCCGTAATCAGGTGTAGCCCCTTTGGACAGGCAAGCAAAATCTGTAAGAATTCCCTCCACAACTGTAATCAGCAATCTGTTTTCATTTGCGGTTAAAACGGATGCCGTATTGGTACGACTGAAGTCCTCGTGCTTCTCATACAATTCATTGCATATCGATATCACAGCACCATCGCGAACTTGGCTGCTCTGCAATTCCTGCGTCAATTGGTCCAGCCGTCCCAAGACGCGGGAGCGGTGCCCACTTTTTAATTCATATTGCGTCAAAGGCAGCTCCGCATCGGGGATGCTTCGGCCAAGCACGGGTTGAATCAGTTCTTTTCTAATATCGCTAATCACTGTGGATTTATCTTGAAGGTCATTTGATTTTAGCAGACAGCACTTCTTATACTTTTTCCCTGAACCGCAAGGGCACAGATCGTTTCTCCCCGTCAATCCTCTAACCCCCTATGTGGTTTATAGTTATTTTATCATGGGTAATTAGATAAATGGATAGGAAAATAAATAGTTCCATGCTACTAAGTCAGAGCGCGTTCAAAATACATTTATTCGTTAACGGCTTTCCCGTCTTTTGGACAGGCACGTTTACCGATGATATTTTTACGATTGTGAGGAGGGTGTCGATTAATTGCGGATAGTTGCAATAGGCAATAGAAAGGGGCCACTGCGATCAAGATTGGGATTCCGACCGCTGTTATAGTCTAATTTTTATGAATAAACAATGCCTGTAAAGGAAAAAATTAGCCTACAAAGGCGGACGCTACCGCTTCTCCTTTCCCATTCTTGCTCTCCGTTTCCCCTTTCTCATTGCTTATCAATAGTTGCTCACAATGAATCGACAGTCTCACTGCAACCGTTAAATTTTAGAATGAGCGGATTCTCGTCCAATAACGCTGCTTCCTGTAACCGTTAAGTTTTCAAGCGTGCGGGTTTTACCTCTGTTTTGAGGACGCACCGTCCGGTTGTGTATGAAATTTCATATACAATTTTGTTTTTTGGGGCATTTCAGCGTGATGTGTATGAAATTTCATATACATTGAGACGTTTTGAGGTGGCGCCAACCAATTCTGTATGAATTTTCATATACAATTGTGTTTTTTGGGGCATTTCAGAGTATTGTATATGAAATTTCATATACATTGACCCGTTTTGAGGTGGCACCGTCCGGTTCTGTATGAATTTTCATATACAATTGTGTTTTCTGGGGCATTTCAGCATTTTGTATATGAATTTTCATATACATTGGGCTGTTTTGAGGTAGCGCGCGTCAATTCTGTATGAATTTTCATATACAATTGTGTTTTCTGGAGCATTTCAGAGTATTGTATATGAAATTTCATATACATTGACCCGTTTTGAGGTAGCGCGGACCAATTCTGTATGAATTTTCATATACAATTGTGTTTTTTGGGGCATTTCAGCATATTGTATATGAAATTTCATATACATTGATCCGTTTTGAGGTGGCACCGTCCGGTTCTGTATGAAATTTCATATACAATTGTGTTTTATGGAGCATTTCAGAGTATTGTATATGAATTTTCATATACATTGACCCGTTTTGAGGTGGCACCGTCCGGTTCTGTATGAATTTTCATATACAATTGTGTTTTTTGGGGCATTTCAGAGTATTGAGTATGAATTTTCATATACATTGAGACGTTTTGAGGTGACGCCGACCTATTCTGTATGAATTTTCATATACAATTGTGTTTTTTGGGGCATTTCAGCATATTGTATATGAAATTTCATATACATTGACCCGTTTTGAGGTGGCACCGTCCGGTTCTGTATGAATTTTCATATACAATTGTGTTTTTTGGGGCATTTCAGCGTATTGTGTATGAAATTTCATATACATTGAGTTGTTTCGAGGTGCGCGGACACGCATAGGGTTGTAGTTGTAGAGTTTTGAGCTTTACACGTTAACAGGCTAAGCAACCCAAGGTGCTCAGCCTGTCCATGTCCTTGTCCTTGTCCTTGTCCTTGTCCAATGATGCTACTTCGTCACGATTACTTCTATGTTATTGTTGACTGCTTCTTCCAAAAACAAATGAGGTATGGCCGAATCAGTAACTACAATATCTACTTCTTCGAGGCCAGCCAAACGGATTAATGATTTCTTTTGAAATTTGTGGCTGTCCGCAAGTAGAATGATTTGCTCCGAAATGTGCATGATCTTTCGCTTTATTTGAGATTGAGATTCATAAGGCTCGCTAATGCCTCGCTTCCAATCAAACCCTTTACAGGAAATAAAGCATTTATCAACATGATAGCCCTCGATCATTTTTTCAGCAGCGGCGCCTGTATTGGCTAATGATTGGCGGTCTACGTATCCGCCGATCAGAAAAACTCTAATCCTGCTTTTCCTCGCTAGCTCGTACGCGATCGGTACAGAATAGGTAATTACGGTAATATCGATATCAAGCAGCTGCTTGGCAAGCAGAAGACAGGTTGTGCTGGCATCCAAGGAAATAACGTCGCCTTCCTCCACTAAAGACGCGCCGTAAAAGCCGATTTTCCGCTTTTCCCCGAGATTGATTCCTTCTCGCTGAAGCAATGGCAGCTCCGTACCTTCCTTGCGGTTTAAGATGGCGCCGCCGTGCGTTCTAATCAAATGGCCTTCCTTTTCAAGCGCATCCAGATCACGGCGAATCGTTTCCTCAGTTACGCCGAACCGCTTGCTCATTTGTGCAACCTTGGCAACCTCGCCATTTTCCAGCAGCAGTATAATTTCTTTCTTTCTATCGATATTCGCCAAATTAACCCCCTCCTCTGTCAGCCGATTCACTTCTCACCCATTTCTCTATCGCTCATAGCATGCACAATGTTGCAAGCTAACCAACTTCTTTATACCTCGACCAGCTCTATATCGGCTCCCAAATGCAAGGTATTGCTAATCGTGCAAGTTTTCTCTACTTCCTCTTTCAGCTGCTCTTTATACGCAAGATCAAGCCCTGAAGGGAGGGTCGTATGCACAATGAATTTGGAGAAGCGGCTTGGCGCTTTTGCTGCCTTTACTGCCAACACCTTAATGCTTATTTCCGACTTGTCATACTCCAAGCCGTCTCTTTCGATTATTTTTTGCAGCGTAATCGATACGCATAGGCCGAGCGCAGCCTCCAGCAGCTCTCTTGGCGATAGACCTTCTGAATTAGGGGCCGTGCTGCCGATTATTTGAAAGCCTGCGTCATTGTATATGCGGTTCTGGCCATTTTCTATATTAATGATTGTCATAATTATTCACTCCTAAGTTGAAATAAGGTGACAGGCAGCCTTATGATTGCTGGCAATATTCGTTAAGCCAGGCACTTCAGTCTTGCACCGTTCTGTCGCATAAGGGCAGCGCGTATGAAATACACAGCCAGATGGCGGCGAAAGAGGGGACGGAATTTCGCCCTTGAGAATGATGCGTTCCTTCAGCTTCTTACCGGAAAATCCGGGCACAGCAGAAAATAGCGACTTCGTATAAGGATGAACGGGGTTGCTGAACAATTGATCTGTAGCAGCCTCCTCTACAATTTTTCCTAAATACATAATGCCGATCCGATCAGATATATACCGTACGACACTGATATCGTGAGTAATAAATAATAGCGTCAGCTTCAGATCGCGCTGCAGCTGCTTCAACAGGTTTAATATTTGCGACTGGATTGACACATCCAGAGCGGACACCGGCTCATCGCAAACGATGATTTTTGGATTCATAATAAGCGCGCGGGCAAGCCCCAGACGCTGACGCTGGCCGCCTGAAAATTCATGCGGGAAACGAAAATAATGCTCAGCCTGCAGTCCGACCGTTTGTAAAATACGGAATACAGCCTCCTGGCGCTCTACTTGATTGCCTTGATTATGAATAATTAAAGCTTCTTCCAAAATAGCACCGATTCTTTTGCGCGGATTCAAGGAAGAGAAGGGGTCTTGAAATACCATCTGAATATCTTTCCGGAATTTCCTCAGATCGCCCTTTCGCATTGCAGCCAAATCCTGCTTCTTGTATAGCACCTGGCCCGAGCTGGCCGGAGTAAGCCCAAGAATTGTACGTCCGATCGTGCTTTTTCCCGAACCGGATTCGCCGACTAGTCCGTAGGTTTCACCTTCATACAGCTGAAAAGATACATCCGATACAGCGTGCACAAACGCTTTTGCGCCAAAAATTTTGCCAAAAGGACTGTAAACCGGAAACTGCTTATGAAGCGAAATGACGTCAAGCAGCGGCTCTGCCGCAGAGACAGCATAATCTAAGCCTATTGCTTTCTCAGCCAACTGCCTCTCCTCCCTTCACACTGCTTATCTCTTTATAATGCCAGCATTTAACCCGGTGTCCATCTGCCGCCTGCTCCATAACCGGCTGCTGGCTGCGGCATTTGTCATCCGAAAATGGGCATCTTGCTGCAAAGCTGCAGCCCTGCGGAATATTGGCAAGCGAGGGGACTGTGCCTTCTATAACATGAAGCTTCTCATTGCGGCTCCCGTTGAGCCTTGGAATAGATTTGATAAGACCTTGGGTATAAGGGTGCAGAGGTCTTTGAAATAAATGCTCCGTCTGCGCTTCCTCAACAATTTGGCCCAAATACATAACCTTAACGCTCGTGCATATCTCCGCTACCACACCCAAATCGTGCGTAATAAATAAAACGCCCATGCCCAGCTTGCGGTTCAGCTCCACAATCAGATCCAATATTTGCGCTTGAATGGTAACATCCAGCGCGGTTGTCGGCTCGTCTGCGATCAACAGCTTAGGCTCGCAAGCCAGTGCCATCGCAATCATCACGCGCTGCTGCATGCCGCCTGACAGCTGATGCGGATATTCGTGCACGCGCTGCTCCGGCGCCGGAATGCCTGTTAGACGCAGCATTTCTACCGCTTTTTGACGCGCTTCTTTTTTTGATTTTTTCTGATGCAGGCGAATAACCTCTTCCAACTGATTGCCGATTGTATAAACAGGATTAAGCGAGGTCAGCGGATCCTGAAAAATAATCGATATATCATCGCCGCGAATCGCTCTCATTTTAGCAGGGGAAAGCTTGAATAAATCCTGCTGATCGAATATAACCTGGCCTTCATATGAAATAGCATCCGTATGATCAAGCAGCCTCGTAATCGACTGGGACATTACGCTTTTTCCACAGCCGGACTCTCCAACTATGCCGACAATTTCGCCCCTATCCATCGTAAAGCTAACGTCATTGACTGCCGTCACTTTGCCGCGGTCGGTATGGAAATGCGTTTTTAAATGCTTGACTTCCAAAAGAGTCTGTCCGCTCATCGTATGCCAACACCTCCTGTTTGATCAGCTGATTACTTCTTAATTTTTTGCTTCAAGCGCGGATCAAGCTGATCGCGCAGTCCGTCTCCAAGCAGATTCAAGCTAAGAACGGACAAAACAATCATTACGCCCGGGAAGACAAGCATCCACCAGGCTTTATAAATAACAAGCTTGCTGGCCTGTAAAATATTTCCCCAGCTCGGCTCGGGCGCTGGAATCCCGGCTCCCAGAAAGCTTAGAGCTGCCTCCGAAATAATTGCCTCGGCAAATACAAAGGTCGCTTGCACAAGTAATGGCGATAAGGTATTCGGCACAATATGACGCCATATGATTCGCGAATCGCTGGCTCCCTGCGCCATCACCGCTTCAATATAGGTTTGCTCCCGCACGACAAGAGCTGTAGAGCGTACAACGCGGGCAATATTGGGGGTAAAAACGATCGTCAGCGCAATAATCACGTTAGTAGCCGATGCCCCGAGCGCAGCCATTAAAGCAATCGCCAGCAGTATGCCGGGTATAGCCGTCAATCCATCAGATATGCGCATTAATATATGATCCAGCATTCTATAGTAAGCCGCGTAGACTCCAATGACAAGCCCCAGCAGCGAGGAGATTAATGCTACAACGAGCCCTACGCTTATTGAAACCCGCGCGCCATATAATATTCGAGTCAGCAAATCTCTGCCGAACTCGTCTGTCCCCAGCCAATGCGCGCCGCTTGGCGGCTTTAAGCGGTCGACCACCTTCATATCATAAGGACCGTAGGATGCTAGAATCGGGCCCAATATAGCTAAAACAGCAAGCAGCAAAAATACTGATCCGCCTATTATCAATCCGCGATTAGATTTTAGTCGGAGAAGTCCTAATGAACGCTGCTCTTGCTTAAGCTTTTTACTTATTTGTGCGATATGCTCTTTCTCCTGAGCTGTAATCATTGTGACCCCTCTTTCTATTTGCGATCCAATCGAACGCGCGGATCCACTGCGCCATATAGCAAATCTACCAACAGGTTTATCGTGACATACATGACTGTCACACTAAGCACGACACCTTGGATGACAGCAAAATCTCTTCTTGCTATTGAATTCAATATGAGCTGTCCCAAGCCAGGTATATTGAATATAGATTCCACCACTACCGCTCCCGTAACTAAAGTGCCGAAGGTTTGGCCAATGACAGTCAATATAGGCAAAAAAGCATTGCGAAACGCATGCTTGAGCAGCACCTTCCACTCGTTCAGCCCTTTGGAGCGCGCCGTTTTAATAAAATTCAAATTGAGCACCTCGAGCATAGAGGAGCGTGTCATGCGCGTAATAAGCGCAGCTTGTATCGTGCCTAATGAAATACCCGGCAATATTAAATATTGCAAATGCGTCCATAGGCCGTTGGACAGCGGTTCATAGCCTGCCACAGGCAGCCACTGGAGCTTAACTCCAATCACCAGCATTAAAAACAATCCTAGCAAAAAGCTTGGGATCGCCATACCGAGCAAAGAAACGCCCATAAGCGAGTAGTCGGTTATCGTTCCTCGTTTATATGCCGCTATTATCCCAAAAGGAATCGCTATTATTAATGCGATGATTTGTGCCAGTATAGCTAGCGACAGCGTAGGCCCGATATGCTCCATGATCGCTTCGCTTACCGGCTGATGCATAAAGATAGAATCGCCCAAATCGCCCTTAAACAGCTTCCCGACCCAATTGGTATACTGCTCATAAAGCGGAAGATTGAACCCCAGTTCCTCATTGAGCGCATCGATCTCCTGCTCGGATGCTTCCATTCCGAGCATTACAGCAGCTGGCTTGCCGGGGGTTATATGAATCAGCAAAAAGATAGCGATTGAAACAACCAGCAGAACTGGAATTAATGAAAATAATCTTTTTATAATGTAAGCGAGCACTTGAATCGCTCCTCGTTCAACTAATATTTAAGCCATTATAATCTCGAAAAGGAAGGTGTTAGACAGCTTACCTAAGTAATCTGTTACACCTTCCCGTCCATTATTTCGCTATTTTCGCGTTCCAGACAACCGGCGCTTCATATAGCTCAAAGCCTTCTAGATTTTTATTGATCGCTACGACACCGTTATAATGTCCAAGTACTGTCGATGAAGCAAACTCATACATGAAGCCTTGCAGCTTTTCCCACTCCTGCTTGGCTGCTTCCGGCGTTGCTGCACTGCGGATAGCTACTAGCGCATTTGCCACTGTCTCATTATTAAGACCTGCCCAATCAGGGTTTACTGCCAGAAGCTGAGGCGGCGTAATTTGATAGCCTGTGCTCGCAAGGAAAATATCCCACTTGCTGCGATCATTTTTTGTTTCCAGGAAGGTTGGGAAATCAAAGTTAATGACCTTCACATTCATGCCAATCTGGCGCAGCTGCTCCTGGATAACCAAAGTTCCCGTATACATCTCGTTATAATCCTTGGTAGTCAGCAAAGTAATTTCTTCTCCGTTGTAGCCTGCTTCTGCAAGAAGCTGCTTCGCCTTCTCCGGATTGGACTGGTTATAGTACTCTGCACCAGCTTCATTCGTCCATTGCGTTTGATTCGTGCTCAAGTAGCTTGGCGATAAAGAATACAGCTCCGGTTTGGCAAAGCTTGCGAGCATAATTTCTTCATTGTTGAGAGCAGCAAGCACAGCTTGACGCAGCTTCACATCGGAAAGAACACCTTCAGTTGTGTTAAAGAATGCTGTCAATGCACCGCCTGGGAAGGATTGAAGCTCTACATTATTAACAGCGGCGAGTTCATCATAATTTTCAATTGGAATGCTGTCCGCAACATCATATTTGCCTGTTTTCACACCAGCAATTCTCGTAGCATGGTCAGTTACAAAATGGAAGTACAAATTTTTCGTAGGCGCTTCTTTTCTTCCATCAAACCCGCTTGGATCTCTATCTACAGACTGGTACTCGTCATAACGCTCCAAATGAATGTACTGATCCTGCTTCCACTCCACAAATTTATAAGGGCCAGTACCAATATACTCCTTGATGCCTTCTGCAGGCGCTGATTCTATAATTTCCTTAGGCATAATAGCCGGGAATTGTGCTTGTGCTGAAATAAGTATTAATACATCAGATGTAGCCTTTTCTACTGTCAGCTTAACTGTGTAAGTATCAACGGCTTCGAACTTGGCATTCTGCAATAGCACCTTAGCGCGGGAAGAAGTGACCAGCCATCTGTTCATGGATGCTACTACATCCTCGGATGTTAATTCCTTGCCGTTGTGAAACTTAACCCCTTGTCTCAGCTTGAATGTATATGATAACCCGTCTTCGCTGCGCTCTACTGATTCCGCAAGAGCAGGCACCGGCTCATAATTCGCATTCAGCGTATATAACTGCTCAAATATATTGCCTGCTGTATCAAGCGCTACTGCGGACACCGTCATAGCTGTATCCAAAGTAGGCGGCTGTGCTGTCAGCGCGATATTTAGTTCATCTTTATATTCCTTGGACTCATCTTTATTGGCATCGTCCTTGCTGCCTTCATTTACTGCCGGACTCGGACTGCTGTTTCCCGGCGTTTGTTTATTTCCACCGCTGCCGCAGGCAGCCGTTACCATCAGTAATAATATTGCAACTAATAAACCCCATTTTTTTGACTTCATTGTATTGTGCCCCCTTAGTATGACGAGAAATCAATTCCGATAATTCCTACTAAATAAGTAGTATTAATATGATATTCCAATACTACTGCACGTATTAGAGTTTGTCAATCACTTTTATTATGCTTTACCCCCGTAATTAAAGGGCGAACGAGACTTCTTCCTATTTGTTTAAAAAAGAAAAAAAGACCCTCTTCTTTTATGAAAAAAGGATCTTTTTGTACTTTTATAACTATTACCGAACGATTGGATTGCTTTTACGCGTCAATGAGACGGCCGCGTTTCTTTTTAAGATATCGATTTAATCTTTCCGTACATAAAAGCATTACTATTGCAAATATAACGACAAAGACAGGAAAGATGCCAATTGTAAAATAAGACGCCACGACACCAAGAAATGGCGGAATTAGCGTGCTTCCCGTATAAGCAGTTGCCATTTGATAGCCCATAATCGATTGTGCATGCGTCTTGCCAAAGCGGGCTGGCGTTTCATGCAGCATACAAGGAAATATAGGCGCAAGCCCTAATCCGATCACAATAAAGCCAATAAGTGAAACAATCGATGGCAAAGGCAATACGAGCAGTACCGTGCCAAGCAGTGCAATAAGCTGACCGTATCGGATAAGCTTTCGATTACTCATTTTGAACGTAATAAACCCTGTAATCATTCTTCCTGCTGTAATGCCTATATAAAACACAGACACCCACTGCGCAGCTGCAGCAGCGTCCAGCTCCTTCACATTCACTAGAAAACTGCTGCCCCACAAACCAACGCTCGCTTCAATCCCGCAATAAAATAAAAAGGTCAGCATCGCCAGCTTAACGCCCTTAACATTCCAGGGCTTCATATTTTTTAATTGCTGCTCCTCTTCCTGATCCGCAGAAGATACTGCAGAACGGTCTGATGCCCGCTTTACAGCGTTATCTTGTTCAGCTGCTGCGCCGCTCAACTTTGCAACCTTATCCCATAATGGCAGCGATACTAGTAAAATGATCACTAATCCGAACTGAATAGCCGCAACCGTCAAATAGCCTTGCCTCCACAAGTTTTGGCCGGATATATAAGATGCCATAATAATAGGGCCAAGTGTCGCGCCAACCCCCCAGAAGCAATGCAGCCAGCTCATATGATGAGCTTTGTAATGAGCAGCAACATAACTGTTTAAGCCGGCATCCACCGAGCCGCCGCCCAGCCCAAGCGGTATTGCAAAAAGAATCAACCAGATCAGTGAAGGCGACCAGGCAAAGCCGAGCAATGCCGCTGCTGTCATTAAACAGCTGATAAGCGTAACCTTGCCAATACCGAAGCGTTTAAGCACGTAGCCGCTCATCAGGCTGGAAATAATCGTGCTGCCTGCAACAACCATCGATATGGCTCCAGCTGTGCTTAATGAAGCATCCATATCCTTGCTCATGACCGGCCATGCTGCTCCCAATAAGGAATCCGGCAATCCGAGACTAATAAATGCCAAGTAAATAATAATTAGAAAAAACGTTGCCATTAGCAGATGCACTCCTTAATGCAAATTTAGTTCGTTTGGATAAGCAGGGCATTAAGGCCAAGACTTTGAAGGCCATACAAGTAATCCGACTTCCAATCGCTTGCCGAAAGTTCCGGAAGATGCTCTTTTGGAACATATGCAGCGCTGTGCGCAATAATTTCACTTATGAGATGAGAATTTACTTCTTCCTCGCAAAATACAAAATAGTCCGGATTCAAAATCGCCGTTATCGCAGCGACTAATCGGCTAATCGGATCTATGTGTTTAACTGCTGCATCTGCATCACGCTCATCGTTTAAAGCTTGCAAAAAATTTTTATAATCGTACTGCGGTATAAAAGAAACCTCGCCTGAGAAAAAGGATTTGCCGCGCACAATTTGACCGTTTACGGCAACACCGGCTCCAGGACCATTTTGCCCTAAATATAAATAAATAATGGAAGCCATCTCCTGCAGCTTCCTTCGCGCTATATAGCCGAGCACAGCTGCATTCATATCGTTCTCGACGACGGCAGGCACGCCGATCTGCTCTTCAATATATTGCTTCAAATGAAGATTATCGTACTGCTCATAGGCTGGCATATAGAAAATTTTCCCTTCATTAACTGCTCCGGGAACCCCAATTGCAACTGATTGAATACTGGGGTAGCTGTCCATTATATCTCGGATTAGATTAACAAGGCTTGATGCCTCTTCCTGCAAAACACTATTTGTCCTTCCCTGCCCCATTTGGTCTCCAAAGCCGTTAAAGATCGTATAGTGCGTTTCATGCTTCTCCAAAAATATAGCGAGTCCCAGCCTATAATTCGCATTATAAACATATCTCTTTGCTCTTCTGCCGCCGCTCGATTCATCCAGCCCAGCCAGGGAAACCTCACCTGAACGCTCCATGAGCGTTAAAAATTTGCTTATCGTAGGAAAGCTGATCTGCAGTTTCTCACTAAGCTCAGCCTTCGTTCCACTTCCCTGCCCAAGTAAAAGCTTGCGCATACTTCGCATAATGCTTGCTTTCGTTTCCTGCGCACTCATTCGTACATCTCTCATATCATTCCCACCTAGGTATGCCAATACTTTTTAAAGACGTTTAATAAGTCGATATGAGCATAACAGGAATTGAGAAAACTAACAAGAAAAAGTTTTGCTTTGCCTCATCCTGGTGCCGATCTAGGAGCGCTAACGATTATCAAAAGCCTTATTTGTCCTATATAAACAAAAAAAGCTGCCCCGGCAATCACAATGGATCGCTAAAGGACAGCTCTGCTGCGTTATGAAGTCATTTACTTATGCTTTTATCATCTTACAGCGCAGCGATTCGGACCAATCTCCATCTCCGTCTGCTCTTCATCATCAGGCATAATTTTGCCCATGTTAACTTGTCTAATTTGCTGATACGCATTGGGCTGCGGCGGCAAATGATCGGTAACGGTACGGCGAAATTCCGCTTCGTCGGCAATATTCAAGCCGTGATTTTGTGCAAATAAATCACCTAGCCGCCTTGCAATCGTCCCATCCTCATTCATTTCATCGATAATCATAAAATGTGCAGGCAGGACAATCAGATCCTCTGCCAGCTCACGGTAACGGCTATACAGCGTTTCTCGCAAATCACTTACCCAATCCTCTGCAAGCCCCGCCAAATCCGGTCTTCCGATGGAATCAATAAATAGTATATCTCCTGTCAGCAAATAACGGTTATCCACTACAAAAGAAGTGGAGCCAACCGTATGCCCCGGTGAATAGAGTGCCCCAACCTGTATGCTGGACTCACCTATGTTAACCGATAAACGATCTGTCAGCGGTGTGAAATCGAACAAAACCTCTGAAGCATCTTTCGGCGGCAAATAGTAGCTTGCCCCTGTCTGTTCTGCGATAAGGCGGCCTCCGGATATATGATCCGCATGAAGATGCGTATCAAATACATGGGTAATTACAGCGCCTTTTGATTGTGCAAAATGTGTAAACACATCAGTAAATCGCACCGCATCAATAACAGCAGCCTCGCCGCTGGATACAATCATATAAGACAGGCAGCCTTTGCCTAAGCGCACAAATTGGTAAAGTTCTCCGCCGCCAGTCAGATCGGCAACCTTGATCGGCTCCAAATACATGCTCCAAGCCTTCATGCCGCCTTCCAAATAAGCGACAGTGCGGCCTGCTTCACTAAGCATTTCAGCAACCATGACAGATGAGCCTTCCTTTGCGCAAACGATTAGTACTTCGCCTTTTGCAGGAATTTGGGGCAATATTCCCTCCACCCCATCAAGCAGATCAAAATAGGGGACGTTCAAATATTGAAATTGGCGGCCTTCTATTTTCCAGTCTGCAAAAGCATCCGGGTTTCTCACATCAACTATAAAAAGCGGCTCATTATGAATGACTCTTTGAGCAACATCTGCTGCTGTCCATTTCTTGATAGACATCTGCAACTCCCTCCCTTATCATGCTGTCTGTTTTTAGTACAATATAATTGCTGCTTTATTAGACGTAATTTATCTTTCCGCCTTAACGATTTGGTTAAGTTGGCCATTCCAGCCCGTCATTCCAGGCAATACGTTATAAACATTTGAATAGCCTGCTTTGGCTACTTTTTGTGCAGCAAGATCGCTGCGTTTGCCTGTGCGGCAAATCAAATAGATATTCTTTTCTCTATCCAGCTCATTCATTCGCTCATCTAACTCGCCCAGCGGTATTGAAATAGCGCCCTCGATATGTCCAAAAGCGTATTCTGCAGCTTCACGGACATCTATAAGCAAACCGCCTTGCTTGGCGGCTGTTGCCGCTTCCTCATTGCTTGCCGTTTGCTCATGCGCAGCTTCAAAAACGTTATCGCTCGAGCATTTGCGAATATAGTGCAGCAGTACTTCGCCTTTTTCAAAAGTGCCGATATATTGATAGCCGACTGAAGCCGCCCAAGCAGCCAAATCAGCTTTGGAGCCTTTATCTGTCGCTTGCACTTCCAATACTTGACCTTCCTCCAAGCTGCCCATTGCTTTTTTTGTTTTTACAATAGGCATCGGACAGGCCATACCTTTGGCGTCTACTTGATAATCTGCTTTTAACATCTATTATTCCTCCTCAAATCCAAAATACCCTCAGGGGTATGCGAAATAGTAAAAAAAAGCGCCCGCCTTCATTAATATAACTAACACTTAATAATGTAAATTAAACCTTTATCTTACCTTGCCACTCCAGCATTCCGCCAATCATATTAACGGCATCGTAACCAAATGAAGTTAAATATTCAGTCGCCTTGCCGCTTCTTCCGCCGGAACGGCAAACTATAATATAAGGTGTATTTTTATCCAGCTCATGTATGCGAAACTCTAATAGGCCAAGCGGAATATTTATTGCGTCCGGTATATGGCCTTCAGCAACCTCACTTGTTTCTCTGACATCGATAAGGCGAAGCTGCTCCCCTTTCTCCAAACGCTGCTCAACTTCTGCTGCAGAAATTTCTTTCACCAATATCATCCTCTCCAAGCGCTCATGCCGCCGCGAACATTCGTCACCTTGGCATAGCCTAATTTTTTCAATTGCTTGCAGGCCTGGCTGCTGCGCATGCCGCTTTGACATATCACTACAATTTCTTTATCCTTTGGCAAATTGGACAAGTCCGAACCTAGCGGAATATTTGCAAACTGTGCAATATGCTGCCTTTTATATTCGCTTGGCGTCCTCACATCAATAAACATCTTATCCTTCTGAGACAATTGTTGCTTAAGCTGCTCAGTTGAAATAGTGGCAACTCCTTTTGCCGGCTTTAAACGCCATACAAAAAATAAAATAACAAGTGCAGCAATAATAATATATTCCATAGCAGCCTCCCCGTATAAAATGAAGCAAACTTATTCCCTTATGCAACAATTGCTTGCTTTCTACGTCTATAAATATACCCCATAGGGTATGTGAAAGTCAACAGCTTCTTTTACAATAATATTGCCAAAATAACGATAACCAACAATCGCTGATTCAATTTTGAACTACAGTTAATTTTCCCTTAACAAATAAAGCGTAAACTACATTTAAAACGATAAGAAAGGAATTTAAGCGATGGGTATTCATACGTATTTTCAATCACTAACCGATCTGGAGCGCATCATTCGCTGTCCAGGCAAGTTTAAATTTCAGGAGCATAGCGTCTCCGCACATTCTTGGAAGGTCGTTCAATATGCTAAAACTTTAGCAGATATTGAAGAAAGCAATGGTGTCTCTATTGACTGGAAAAAGCTATATGAGATTACAAGCAGTCATGACTACGGTGAAATTTTTATAGGCGATATAAAAACCCCCGTCAAGCACTATTCGCTGGAGCTTCGTGCCATGCTGCAGCAGGTTGAGGAAGGCATGGTCGCTCATTTCATTGAGGAGCATATTCCCGAGCAGTTTAAAGCGATCTTCCGCCGCCAGCTGCGTGAAGGAAAAGATGATTCTGTAGAAGGGCAAATATTAGAGGTGTCTGACAAGCTCGATCAAATATACGAAGCCTTTTCAGAGCTGCAGCGAGGAAATACAGAAAAAGAATTTATAACGATGTACCGTCATGCCCTCATTAAAATAAAAGGCATCAAGCTGCACTGCGTTGACTATTTCCTCCATCATATTTTGCCTGACATGGTCCAGGAAGGAACTCGTTCCCCTATCGATATCGCGAAAATAACAAACGAAGCTCTTGCTTCATAATAACAAGCTCTGCCCATCACTCCTCCTTGCTGTGCTCCCCGTTATACATCCCGCTGTGCTGCTAGCGTGCATCTTACCTCGAAATAACAGCCTGTTCTTGTTTTTTTCTTGCGACTATCCAGCATAACGCCACAATTAGCGCCAGCGCATATGCAAAGCTTGTATAGGCAACAGCCGGGTATGCCAGCTGCTTAACGCCAATCGCACAAATCGCCCATATAAATACCGCTGCAAAAACAATATTTCGTTCTTTTACCACCACAATTATCGCAAGCAGCACTGCAACGCTCAGCATAATAATAGCCCAAGCCGTCTCGGACAACCCAAATCTGTCCCAATTGCTTGCATATAAGGCAACTGCAATATTTACAATAACCGCTACGCTTATCCAGCCCAAATAAATTCGGAATGGCAAGCGAACGAGCCATTTGTCAGAAGGTGCAGCAGGCTCCCTCATAGTATCCTTGGTGCGAATATGGATTGTAATTAACGTGAATAACAAAACCAGCATTAGAAATACGCTGCTCACCAGTCTTTCATAATGCCAAGCAACCAGCCAGCCGATATTCAATAAACAAGATATAAAGAAGAGATGACATATCGCTTGATTGACTTTGCTTTCTTGCCCTGCCTTAGTAAAGCCATAAACAACATACAGCAGCAGCAGTATATAAATGACTGTCCAAATTAGAAAGGCATAGCCTGCTGGAGTAATAAGAACAGGATATTGAGCTGAAATTTCTCCGGTCGTTTTGCCTCCTAACAGCCTTCTTTCCGCTGCTATATTGACCGCAATCATAGCCAGGAAGCTGATCATGTTAAGCCAGCGGAACACGATTATCCTTATCCTCATCTTCACCCTCGTCAACCTCCTCCTATATTTACGGCAGCTAAAATGATGCTTCTACTTAGTTAATACCCCAAAAGGTTAACTTTGATTAACCTGGCTGCGAAAAATTGTTCTACAAAGCCGACGTTCCCGCTTCTCCAATCCCAAATCTGCTCTCTTCTCCTTTTCTTGCTTGCGAATGGTTGCCCGAAATGAATTGACCTGGTCACACGTTCCGTTATTTGCCTAAAAACCGTTATTTTTTGAATTTCGCGGTCACACATTCCGCTATACAGCTCCAAATGATGCTTTTTCTATGATTTATGGATCAATAACGGAACGTCTGTCACTTTGCCACCTTAAAACTACGATTTGGGTCGTAATAACGGAACGACTGACCAGTTGGCGAAGCTGTCTATTCGTTAGAGCCGTCCCCACAAAAAAAAAGCCCAAATCTCAATCGATCCAGGCTTGCGCATCTACCGCTTCACGATAACGTTCATACCATATTTTCCACTTCTCGCTGCGGTTTTCGAGCCTGGCATCATCCAGCAATGCAGTAATGACATCCAGGCACACATGCCAGCCTGCCAGGTCTCTTGGCGTATGGTCATTTAAGCTTGTTATCTTTTCAATCAAAGTCAGCTTGCAGCCGCCATCAACAGTAGCCAGCTCAAAGCGCACAACATCTTTATCCCAAGTGTATTCCAAGACGCTGTTAGGATGAACCTCTAAGATTGTCATTTCCTCAAAACTGCCATCGCCCATATCGAATTTAATTATTCCGCCTGCAACAAGATTATCGATGCTTAACTCTGAGAACCACAATTTCAATTTTTCATTTTCTGTGAGAAAAGACCATACTTTTGCTGCAGGGTGCTTCAAGCTGCGTTCAAATTCGGCAATGTATGTCCCTTCGGATTTACGAATTGCTGCTATCATGGTAAATTGTCCACCTTTCGCGACTCATTAATTATTTTTCTAGCAAATAGGCTATTAAAAGAACCAATTCTATTAAATAGAATAAGCTATTTTAAAAGAGTAGGGGAGTGATTTTATGAGTAGACGCTTTGCTGCTATTTTGCGAGGAAGAAACGAAGTTCCGCCTGTACGTACCATTTCAACGGGCCATGTAACTTTCCGTCTCAGTGAGTCCGGCAATCAGCTCCGATTTGTTCTTGTAGTCAGAAATATTAATCGGGTAACACAGGCCCATATCCATCTGGGCAGGAGAGGTGTTAACGGACCTGTCGTCGCCTTTCTATTCGGCCCAAACCGATCTGGAGTTTCCTTCAGACTCGGCGTTATTCGAGGCACCATATCTAGAAATGATTTGGTAGGTCCATTAAGAGGACTTAGCCTCAGAAACCTGATTCGTGAATTTAGACAAGGCAATGCTTATGTAAATGTGCACACCATTCAACATCCTGACGGACAAATTCGCGGCCAAGTATTTCGCATTAGAGATTGTTAATTAAAACGCGCTTGCTTCTTATGAAGCAAGCGCGCAGCTTTTTCAAAGTTTGCCGGCAATAACAGACGGCAAGACAATTCGTGCCTTTACCTGGCATGCTCTCTTTCGTTAACATCACTGTAGAACTTGATTGCATATAACGCGCTTATGCCGACAAGGACATAAATGATGCGTGACAGAGCAGAATCTTGTCCCCCAAATAGCCCGGCCACTAAATCATACTGAAACAACCCGACCAACAGCCAATTAAGTCCTCCAATAATCAATATCGTAAGCGCAATTGTATTTAACGTCTTCATTTAAGTCAGCTCCTCTAAAATCATTTCTTAACTTTAAAATTCCCAAGCCTTTTCATTACTATACCTGCAACAAATTACGGAACAGGCAGGTAACATTTGGTTGCTATGCCTCTAATCACCTTGTAGTATATACAATTATAGGCATTATATTTTTTAATCAAGGAGAGGAAAAAATGACAACCCAACAACAAGCGGCCATGCAATCGATGATTGATTGGTTGGCAGATGAGCATGAGCTTGGCAAAAAGCCGAGCAAAATTGAAGCTGCAGGTGATTTTGAGCTGCATGGCATGCAATACTACATATTCAAATATAAAAAATCCTTATTAGGAAAGTGGCTTCTCGGCGTTTGTGGCGGCTATGAAAACCAAACCGATACAACACACTGCGGCCATGTGTTTAGCGATATGCAGCCTTACGATCCTTCCACTGCCAAGCAGGAAGCTGCAGCTATGGTTGAAATGATTCGCGAGTATTGGATGAATCAGGCAGCAGCAATTGAAGCATCAAAAGGAAATGTTCAAGCACAAGCGGAAGCCGAAGACGACTCATCCGGTATTTTTAATGGATTCGTTCTGCTGAACTCCGCTGAATGCGACCTTAACGCGGTAAAGGCGCATCTTTTGAACGACTGGAATATTGCTGTTACGCCTGAAGCAGCTGATGAGCATGAGGCAGAAATAAAAGAAGGAACGCTTGTGTTTGAAGCAGATGGCTTCACTTTGGCAGCAAGCTTTATTGATGCGCCAATCCCTGACGGCGAAGCTGAGCATTACGCACAAGGGAACTATTTGTGGCAGGAAGCCGCAGAGGTTACCAGCACACATGTAGCCCAAATAATATTAGCAGTATTTACACGATCCGGCTCGCCGGTTGAAAGCGGTAAGCTCTACACTAAGCTGGCTGCCAGCTGCTTGAAACTTCCTAACGCTATAGGAATCTATACATCCGGCACCGTCTTTCACCCGCAGATGTTTATAGATATGGCGGAAATCATGAAATCTGATCCATCCCTCCCATTATTGAACCTCATTCACTTTGGTTTAGTGGGAACGGAAGCAGGAATGAACGCGTACACGCACGGGCTTATGTCATTTGGCAAGGATGAGATTGAAATAATCGGCAGTCAAGCGTCTCCAGCTGATTTACGCGATTTTTTAATTGATATTTCCGACTATATTATTCAGCAGAACGTCACCTTGAGGGATGGAGAAACGATCGGTTTTTCAGCTGAGCAGAAGCTGCCGATTAGCCGGTCAGAAGGTGTCTATGTCGACGGCGCAAGTCTCAAAATTCAATTTTAAACAACAAGAAGCCTCAACCCGTTATTTTTAGGGGAGAAGCTTCTTCCTTTTATGCTTGTTATTTCTTTTCAGACAGCCACTTCGATAATGTTGTTATTTCTTGTTCAGTCAATCTGCCTTTAAAAGCAGGCATACCGTTTTGGCCATTATGAATAATGTTTGAAATTTCACTCTCGGAATATTTCGAACCTACCTCTTGCAGACTCGGAAAGTTTCCGCTGCCTTTCAGGTCAGTTGCATGACAGGCCATGCAGTTCCCCTTATAAATAGCCATTGCTTCTGTATCCTGTCCCGCAGGAGGCGTCTGCTCTGCACCGGCTGTAGGTGTATAAACTGGACTCACCGTTGGCGATGGCCCATTACCACCCCCGCCGCCGCAAGCTGCGATAGAACATACCAACGCGATTAATGCTGTCACTAACCATACTTTTTTTAACATTTTAGTAACCTCCTTTGAATGATGAAACGGCTACACTAGCATGCCGCCCTTTTTTTTGTAGGCAACAATTCCTTCGGCTGCCCGGTACGCTAATGCGCCTACTGTGCCAGTCGGATTATAGCCGCTGTTATGAGGGAATGCGGATGCTCCGATTACGAAAAGATTTTCCATATCCCACACTTGCAAATAATTATTGACTACTGAAGTGCCTGGATCAGCTCCCATAATAACGCCTCCGGTATTATGTGTGGACTGATAGGTAGTAATTTCGTAAGGTCCAAGCCTTTCCTTAAGAGATTGGACGCGATCTGCACCCATCTCCGTTATAATTTCCGCACATCGGTCTGAAATATACCTCGCCAGCTCTCGATCCTGGTCTTCGAAATCAAACGTAATACGAATTAACGGATCTCCGAATGCATCCTTATACGTCGGGTCCAAGTCCAAATAATGGTGCTTGAATGGCATGGAAGCCCCTTGAGAGCCGACTGCCAATATGCTGTTTGCATATTTGAGGGAATTAGCTTTAAATTCCTTTCCCCACTTTGGAGTATCTTCCGGCACCGTATTATTCTGAATCGGCCTTTGACCGGTAAACGTATGCGCGATATTGCCCCCGTGAATAAAATTCACATTCGAGTGATCAAAATTATCGCCATTGTAATCATCCAGGCACATGCCTAGACTGCCAGCTCCCGCATACAAATTAAACTTTTGATCTTCAAAAAATCCTATCGCATTACCTTTCGTTACTTGATAAGCATAGTTTTTACCTACTACGCCGGTTCCGGAGGCTGAATCGTAAGGCTTGCCGATTTTTGACAGCAGCAATAGGCGTGTATTATTAAACACATATCCAGTAGATACGACGATGTCGGCTGGCTGCTCGATTTCCTCGCCTGTCGTCAAATCAGTATATAAAACACCCGTAGCTTTGCCGCCCGTATGTAATATTCTTCTTACATACGAGTGGGTGCGAATTTCAAATTTGCCAGTCTGCTTGGCAACTGGAATAACCGTAACGACTGGATCGGCCTTTGCTCCATATTCACAACCAAATCTTTCGCAATAGCCGCAATATTGGCACGCTGCCCGGGCAATGCCGTCCGGATTCGTATAGGCTTGCGACAAGTTGGCAGAAGGCACTGAAAAAGGGTGAAGATTAAGCTTTTTCGCCGCATCTGAAAACAGCTTCATAGACGGCGTTTGCAGCATTGGCGGTGTCGGATAACCGCTTGCCCGTTTGCCACCAAGCGGGTTTTCCTCACCGGATATTCCCGTCATCTTTTCGAAGGTATCGAAATAAGGCTCCAGCTCATCATAGGTGATGCCCCAGTCCTGAATTGTCATTTCCTTCGGAATTTTATTTTTGCCATAGCGTTCTTCTGTTTTACTGCGAATTTGAAAATCGTACGGCAAAAAACGATACGTTTGACCGTTCCAATGCACGCCTGCTCCGCCTAGTCCGTCGCCAATCAAGAATGAGCCGTATTGCCGCATAGGCAAAGCTCTTATTTTTTCATTGCCGCGAAACGTAATCGTTTCCTTGGACAAATCCTGCATCAGATCGTACCGAAGCGCAAAACGAAGCTCATCGTGAGCCATAAAATAATCCTCGGTCAGTCTTTCCTTTCCTTTTTCCAAACCTACGACAGACATGCCGTTCTTCGTAAGCTCAGCAGCTATAATACCTCCCGCCCAGCCAACTCCTATTATAACTACATCTACCTTGGGTAATTTCTTTGCCATGTTCTTGCCCCTCTCGAAAATTTAGCCGGCTGCTACATATGGTCCTTCAAGCTTCTTGGCGGCAGCACCGTATACTCTTTCTCAATAATGTCCGTGAATGCCATCTGATCACCGGGATAACCTCTCATAACCCAGCCCTGCATATTTTTATTGCCGCCGTATAAGGGATCGCTGTATACCCCTTCAAGCGTGCTGCTTCGCAGCAGCTTGAAAAATCCGCTTGCTGATATGGTGGTCAAATTGACTTCATCCTTCTCAAAAGCAGCCAGTACAGCGTCCTGCTCCTCAGGGGTAAGGCTTGTAAAGCCTTTATTGTATTTGTTATGGCTGTAATTTTGTATTTCGCGCAAGCCAATATAAAATATTTCTCTTCTTTTTAAATGTCCTTGATAGCCTTGTGTTTGTTCACCTACGAAAAAAGGGGGCTGCATATAGTCTCTAGCATTAAAGCCCCAATCTCCAGCGAGCTGATGGTCGATATAAAACGCTACACCCAAATCTTTAGCGCCTGGCCCCTGCTCATCAGCTGGAAAAATCCGATCTGTCGCCGCCTGTGTAATGGAAAACTGCTCTTGGTTGAAAAACATAAGCGCTTCATTATAGCTTTTTCCTGCATTTGTCTGCGTCTGCGGCGTTTGCGGAGCGGCCTGTTTAGCTGGTCTTGGCAGCAGCGACCCCAGCACCCCGCCTAATACAACGCCTCCAACCGCATAGCCAGAGTTAGTTAAAAACTTTCTGCGGGACATGGTTTGCTTTGATTTATCTTCAGTTTGATTTTGATTGCTCACATTCCAGCACCCTTTCCTTGCATCTTGTTGATAGGGGTATTATTCCACACAAATTTTCAAACATACATTAATCTCCATTCGGGCATATTACAGGTATCAACAAATGAAGGAGGCAAAAATGATGAACTACCGATGGAAAAACTGGCAGGTGCTTTTTTATACGGCAGTATTAGCGATTGCGCTAACTGCTTGCGCCAGAGCCAATCCGCCCCAGGATCAAACGCATATGCAAGGCTTGCCGAATGGGCATATGAACTCCTCCCAGCTGCACAATCCGGATGAAATCCCAAGCTATCATGGTCCAAAAACTCAAACGACCAATGAATATGGGAAAACAACGAGCGGAATGGGGACGACAGTTTACAGCTTAATTGGTTCCTCCAGCTTGCACGAAGGCGGCGTTACCGCTCATGTCCAATCCAGGCTTTCTAGCAAAGGAATTGAAAACATCAAAGTAT
Source organism: Paenibacillus sp. IITD108 (assembly GCF_036541265.1). Taxonomy (NCBI): domain Bacteria; kingdom Bacillati; phylum Bacillota; class Bacilli; order Caryophanales; family Paenibacillaceae; genus Paenibacillus; species Paenibacillus sp. IITD108. The sequence continues at coordinate 28,994 of NZ_JAZHCT010000019.1, forward strand.
TCGTGCTTGGCGATACGATATTTCTGGCTCGTTCAGAGTCTGGCACATCTTCAAGCCAATATGATGCCATGCAGCAAAAGGTGCTGAGTCAAACGGAAGGCTTATCAGGGAAGGGCGAGCCGGATCAAGGTATTGTAGGGGACACTAAGACACATGTAGATGATTTGGCGCAGGCCAATAAGCTGGTACAGACGATGTTTGATGGAAAAGTTAATATCGTATCCATTACAAATCCGAATGCGCCAAAATTAATAGAACAAATTACTTCGAAGCTGAGGGCCTCCGCTTCTGACCATTCAGTAGCTGAGGATATTTCCAAGCTGCTGCAAATGAAGCCCGAAAACAATAAATAATAAGGAGCTGATCATATGCCATTCGGCAATATTGGAGTTACCGGGCTAGTGTTAATCCTTCTCATTGCCCTAATCATATTTGGGCCATCTAAGCTTCCTGAGCTTGGCCGCGCTTTCGGCAGGACGCTTAGTGAGTTCAAAAACTCGACACGCGAGCTTGTAATTAGCGAGGACAAAGAAACAGGAGATAAATTGAAATGATTGATCAAGAACAGCATCTGACAGAGCATCTTGCTGAACTGCGCAAGCGGATTCTGGTCATATTGGGCACCTTTCTGGTCGCTCTATGCGGCGCATTAGTCTATGTGGAGTCCATGTACGACCTGCTGACACGCGGAGTTCCAGGCAAGCTGCAGGTGCTTGGCCCTACCGATGTGATCTGGGTATATCTCATGATTGCAGGCGTATTTGCTATAGCGGTGACTATTCCCGTAGCAGGCTATCAATTATGGCGGTTTGTTGTTCCCGGACTAAGCCAAATAGAGCGCCGCGCCTCCCTTGCATATATTCCGGCGCTCGCAGTGCTGTTTCTGATCGGACTTGCTTTCGGCTACTTTATCATTTATCCGATGGTGCTTAGTTTTTTGGATTCATTATCGGATAACTTTGTTACAGCTTATACCGCTGAAAAGTATTTCCGCTTCATGATTCATATGACGGTGCCCTTCGGTATTTTATTTGAAATGCCGGTTGTCATTATGTTTTTGACATCACTGGGCATACTGAATCCGCATCGTCTGTCTAAAATGCGTAAAGTCGCCTACTTGCTGCTTACGATTGTAGCGGTTTCCATAACGCCGCCCGATATCGTATCAGATATATTGGTAGTCGTCCCGCTTCTGCTTTTGTACGAAATCAGCGTCGGCTTATCGCGTATTATATATCGGAAGCGCGCAATCAGATTGGAAACGGCAGTGGAATGAATGGTGCCGTCGGAGGCCTCAAGCTTCTGACGGTTCTTTGTATTATCATTCAACTATAGTAGACAGCCGCCTTGTGATTTGTTACCCTCAAATGGACATACTTAAGCTGGACCAATTAATCAACTAACAGTCTCGGCAGCTTCGTGCGACCTAAATAAGATATAAGGAATGAAAGAAATGGATACCCTAGCTTTAACGCATGCCATCGGGCCTTACGATGTAAGCAGCTGTATCATTAGCAAAAACGATACCATTGTATATCACTATGAAAATATTGAAGGCGCCTCCTCGAGGCTAGTGCCCGTCAATTCCTGTACGAAAAGTATACTTTCCGCACTTATATGTATCGCGATGGATAAAGGCATGCTTCCTGGCCCGGACACCCCGATTCAACATTTTTTTCCCCAGCTGCTGGATGACCAAGACACGCGCAAAGCGTTCATAACGATGGAGCAGCTTTTGACTTTAACTGCAGGATTCAGCTGGACAGAATTTGGCGGCGCCAATTCTTTCCCCACAATGACCCGCACCCCGGATTGGGTGCAGTATACACTTGCTCAACCGTTGTCTGATGCGCCTGGTTCTAAAATGGTGTATAATTCCGGCGTATCCCAATTGCTGGCGGCCATTTTGGTTCAGGCGGCGAATACTTCAATTGCACAATTTGCTGAGCGTCATTTATTTAGTCCGCTTAATATTCAACAATACGAATGGAAAAGTGATCCTCAAGGCATTCATACAGGAGGCTTCGGCTTGCAGCTATGCGCATACGATATGCTTAAATTTGGATTGCTGTTTTTACATAAAGGCAAGTGGAAAAAGGAGCGGTTGATTTCTGAGGCTATGGTTGATCTCTCCACAAGGGCAGCTATTGCTGTAACCCCGCCTGAGCAGGGCTGCTATGGCTGGCATTGGTGGGTGGATTGCTTGCCTGCAAACGCACTTTCCTACTATTATGCGCGAGGGTTTGGCGGGCAATTTATTATTATTGTTCCTGCTGCAGAAGCAGTCATCGTCTTGACACGCAAGCCGAGAAAGAAAGGCTTATCGCCGCTTGAATATTTCCGCCAGCATATCGCTCCTTTACTGATTGCAAATCTTTGACATCATTAAACACCCCGGCCAACTCCGGCCGGGGATTGTTTTTATACGCTAAAGTTATTCATTCAAATATGTCGTCACCCGGTTTTGAATAAGCTTACTGACCTCTTCCGCCGATTTTTGACCGCTCATATATGCATTAAATTCCTCTATTGCAATGGACTGCACTTTAAAGTCGAGACTTAGTTTTGCGCCGGTATGTTCCAGCAATTTTTTAACCTCTTCTGCTTTTTTCTTGGCTGCAGCAGGCTCAACCGCATCAAAGGCGTACTCGAGTTGTCCACTCGCCAGCTTGGCCGCCGCATCGTCTAGGCGTTTCTCCGCTATCTTCTTATTTACAGGAAATCCGCTCAGCGCTGGCGATTGCTGAATTTGTTCGGAAAGCAGGAACTTCAAAAATGCCCATGCCTCCTGCTGCACTTTTGATTTACTGTTCAAGCCGAGATTAACCCAGGAACGGTATGGGATGCCGCTTGATTCTCCCTTGGACGTCGGACCTTTAAAAAATTGATACTTATCGGCAGACATCAATCGCATCGTTTCTTCCGGGCTGCTTAAGGTCATTTGTGAAAATATCGCCTTATCATAATCATACGTAAATTCAGCCTGCAGCACATTTTCATCATACATCGACTTGATCTGTCTCATCATTTCCCGGAAAAGATCGGAATCAAAGTTTACCTTCCCATTTGGCTGAACCAGTTCCGCATAATTGTCTTCCATATAACTTATTAGCAAATTGAGAGGAAATACGTTAATAAAAGCGTAATATTCTTGCCCGATCTGCTCTTTGGCTTTTTTAGAAATAGCCTTGAATTGCTCCCACGTCCAGGTGCCTTCATCTATTTCGATGCCTGCTTTCTCCAACAAATCTGCACGGCCTTGAATAACGTCGATATTTACTGCAATAGGCAGGGCATACAGACCGTCTCCGTCTTGAGCGGCCTTAAATACATTTTCATAATAATCGCTCCTCGCAAACGACGAATCCTTCTCCATCCAATCATATAAATTGACTAGCACTTTTTTCTCCACCAGCTTACTTAGCGGCAAATTTTCCATTAATATCAAATCTGAGCCTTTGCCTGCCATAATCTGCGTCGTGACGGTTTGCACATATTTCTCGATATCGGCCTGCGAAATAGCGGCTGACATCCCGCCTCCGCTTGCTTCAGGCATCGCCATATAAGACTTGATTTCAATATCAATATCGTCATGCTCCTGTTCGAATTGTTCCGCTGCCGCCTCTAAAAACGGATTGGAGCCCTGAACGGCAATAACGACTGTTTTTTTGTTGCCAGCTTGCGCTTGCGGCTTATCTGTCCCCCCGCTTTCACCTCCGACTGGGAGTGAGCCTCCATTATTTCCAGAGCATGCCGATGTAACCATTAGCATAATGAGCATAACGAGCAACCCTTTAATTTTCATTGTAATCATCCCTGCCTTCGTATATTTACATTAGTCTGACGCGATTATGTTCCTGCAGCGGTTCGCTGGATTCTGAGATGACATTGTCATTTGGTGCAAGCCCCCGTAAAATAATAACCTCGTCTCCGATTTCCTCCCCAGCCGCTACATATACTTTTTCAGCTAAATATTTATTGCCGAGTGAGCTTTTCACTTCTCGTACAACGAATACGTAACTGCCTTTTCCATCCTTCTTCAGCAGCTCCTTTCGCAAAACAAGTCCTTGCTCCCGGGCAGGAATCATTTGTGCTATTTCAGCCTGATTCCCTTCATGCATGCCCTCCGCAAAAAAATGAACCACTATCGTCTTGCGCAAAGCAGTTTCCGAAGCGTTCTCGCTGCCGGACTCCGCTGATTTGATTTCCTCTATCGTTCCCTCTGCTTGCAGTCTTTTCCCTTCCTTTGTCCTAATGCTGACTGGAAGCCGACTCCCCAGCTCCATAAGCTCCGCAGCTGCTCCGTCTAGCCCAAATGACATTTCAAAGCCCGCCTTCGGATTTACAAGCTTCATAACTGTTTGTCCTGCAGAAACAGAAGCACCTTCAGCCAGGTTGAGCTCTATTATGATCCCGTCGAAAGGGGCTGTGACACTTTGACTGCGCTCAAGCTGTTTGCGCATATTCCCGATTTTTAGCTCAGCCAGCTCCTTATCCAGCTGATCAAGCTGTAAATCGCGCTTCGCCTTACTGATCGCAATCTCATCACCATCATGCTGGGCAGCGACAAACTGTTCCTTAAGCAGCTCGCGAGTTAATCGCTGTTTCTCTATTTGAATTTCTGCTTCACGCAATTGCTGACGAAGCGGCTCTAGATCGGCATCATCGAACGAAATGAGTGGCTGTCCTTTCTTTACAGCCTCCTCCTCCTTGACATGAATAACCGCAACTTTTCCGCCATTCTCGCTGCTAATCTCTTTTTTCTCTATAGCCGTAATGATGCCGCTCCCTTTGACACTATGGCTAAGCGATTTTTTCTGCGGCATTTCTGTAGCTACTTTAGGCAGCATCGCCGTCTGAAAAGTATTGCTGAATAGCGTCAGTCCTGCCAGCAGAACGAAAAATAAAATGAGCAACATACTTACCGCGCGTTGTCTCTGCAGCTTCATACTTCCTCCTAATCTGCTATCCTTTAATGCCGGAGAGCTGAATCCCTTCAATGAAATACTTCTCTGCCGCCAAAAACAGCAGCAGCATTGGAATCATATAAATAACAGAGGCAGCAAAGGAGACGCTAAACGCTTCTTTTTGCAGCCGGGATAAAAATACCGACAGTGGCTGCAGTTCCGCATTTTGCAAAAAAATAAGCGGCTGCTCAACCATATTCCAATAATCAGCGAACAACAGTACAACAAGCGCTGCAACACCTGGCTTAACCATAGGCAGCACAATCGATGTGAAAATGCGTAAATACCCGGCTCCATCGATCTTCGACGCTTCGATATAGCCGCCCGGAATTTGCAGCATAAACTGCCGAAGCAGAAACACGCCGAAGGCGGCAAAAATGCCCGGCAATACGATGGAGCTAGGATGATCTAGCAGGCCCAGCTGATCTGCCATCATATAGTTCGGCACGAGCGTCACCTGAAAAGGCATGAGCATCGTAATCAAGTACAAAAAAAACAACGGCTCCCTGCCGGGAAAGCGCAGCTTGCCAAATGCGAAAGCGGCCAGCGCCGCAACCGTTACCTGTCCAGCAATGATCGGCACGACCAGCAGGACTGAATTCCAGAACATATATAAAAATTGCGGCGTTGAAATCAGTACATTGTAATATTGACTGAAGGAAACCCAATCTGGAATCCACTTCAAATGAACAAAATCACTCACATCCGTGCTGCCGAGCATGCCATAATTGACCAATATTTCACGTTCTGTCATAAGCGAGTTCACGATCGTCAAAATGACCGGCATGAACATAATCGCAGCAATCAGTGCCAACAGGAGCGTGCGCATCAGAGGGACAATATTTTTATGTTTTTCTTGCATTCTGATTTACCTCCTACTCCATATAAGAACGAAACACACGCTCCATCCGGAACATAATCATAACGAGCAATAGTATGGCGGCCGCCATAAGCGAAGCCGCAGCAGACAGCTTCTCAATATCAAGCGACAGGAACATATTGTTCATATAATGCTGCAGCATATAAATGCTGTCATGAGGGTAATCCCCCGCTACCAAATACGTCTCGCGAAATACCTTGAATGAATTTAAAATTGACATTAGCACAACAAGAAAGGTCGTAGGCGTTAAGTAAATTAGCGTAATGCTTAATTTACGCAGCCTGCTTGCCCCCTCCAGGCTGGCAATCTCGTAATATTGCTCTGGAATATTTTGCAGGCCGGCCAGAAACAGCACCACATTGTAGCCGATATTTTTCCATACATAAATTAGAATAATGACCAGCGGCGCCCAGTCCGACTTCATCCAATCTGTCCGGTCCAGTCCTATATGCTCCATCCAGGCGTTCAGAGCGCCATTCCAGTCAAAAAGGATTTGCCACACCAGCACAACGGATGCAACCGGCACAACAAGCGGAAGCACATATGCTGTACGCAGCCAATTGCGGAAAAACACCCGCTGATTAAGCAGCAGCGCCAAGCCAAGGGCTACAGCAGTAATAATCGGAACGCTGGCTGCCATAAATTGAAACGTATTGCCCGCCGCTTTGCGAAAGGAAGAGCTCGCCAGCAGGTCTGCATAATTGCCTAATGTCCAGCCGCTCCCATCTCCGCTTCCACCGAATTCATTCAGGAAAGAGGTCATTACGCTCTGACCGAAAGGAATCACATAAAAAACTGCAAATCCGGCGAAGCTGGGGATCAAGAAGCAGAAAGCGACCATTATTTCCTTGCTTGCCGAACGGTTAAATTTCATGAACGCCAACCTCCTCTTGTTTGTCCGGCATACCGTATCATACCTGTCCAATATGACAGCCGAATGACGGAAACAAAAAAAGCGCCGATCATCGGCGCTTCCAGCTGTGCAATAACTGATCTATGTGTTTGACGCTTTTAATTGAATCCGAAAAATTGTTCCAGACGGTGCAGATTGCAGCAGCTCTACCTTTCCGTCATTCGCCTTGGCGAGCAATTGGCAAATAGGGAGTCCCAGCCCCATGCCCTGTTTCTTCTTGCGTCTGCTGTCACCGCGATAATAACGCTCAAATATAAAGGGTGCTTCCTCAGCTGGAATGCCCTTGCCATTATCGGATATATCAATCCGTATAATGCCTTCCTCTCTGCTTGCTTTTATCTTAATCTGTTTCGCTCCGGCGGCAGCGCTGTTGCTGATCAAATTAAACAAAATTTGCTTCAGATGAGTAGGATCGCCAATACAGGTAATATCAGAGCTTGGCAATTCTGCAATTAAATCCAGTGCTGCAAACTTTGTCATCGCTTGAAGCTGCGTGATGACCTCGCCAATAAGCAGTGACAGCTCCACCTTCTCTTTGGACGCATGTATTTGATCAGTCTCCATAGCCGAGAAGTCCAGCAGCTCATTTACCATTGTTTGCAGCCGTTTCGATTCATTCATACAAATTTGCATAAATTCCTCCGCCTCTGAGCCGGTCACGACCCCATCCTTCACCGCTTGTATCATACCGCGTATCGAAGTAACAGGTGTACGCAGCTCATGAGACACGCTTGCCAGTAAATCAGTACGCAGCCGCTCCAGCTGTTCAAGCCGGGCAGACATGTCATCAAACGAATGAACGAGCTGATAAATTTCTGCTTCCTTAATCTGCGCTGAATCTGGCAGCTCAGGCCTGTAATTGCCGCCAGAAATTTGACCTGCAGCATGTGCCAGCTGGCGCAGCGGTTTTGTCAGAGAACGGGAAAGTAAATAAACGACCATCCAGCCGCAAAGCGCGATTAGACCTATGGCTGCCAAAATCAATATATATGTTCGCTCGAAACTGTTATCCACACCCATGCTGACATAATATTTTCCGGCATACTGATTGTTGTAATACAGCGGCATTCCTACCCGAAACCATTTATTATGATCAGCAGAAATGACTTCCTTTGTTCTTTCTGCAGCCATCGCTTTAGGAAAATCTGTTTTCTGGCTTAACCCGTCTGGCAGCTTCTGCCCTTCCGTGCTGATCGAACCGCTGGCAAAATCAAATATTTGCACATAAACATCCTTTGGAATGGCAGGAGTAACTGGTATGGCCGTAATTGGCGCAACAGGTTCATCACTAATCTGACCTGTCTGATCGGCAGGCATTGTCTTGATATGCCTCTGTTCATCCTTTGCTTTTGAATAATAAGAGGCCAGCAGCTCCGCTCTTGCTTCCAGTACTGCAAATTGCTGATTCATGGCGCTCTCTCTAATCCAACTAATACCGAGCAAACCAAAACCAATTAGCAAAATCAGCAAAAGCAGCGTAAAACGCCAGGTCCAATACCTCAGCAGCGGAACTGTAGAGGAAATACTTTTAATTTGTTTGCGTTTAATAAACACGTAGGCTATACCCCGTTCCTTTGACCGTTACAATCTCCCCTTCGCTGACTGGCCACCCCTGCAAGCTTTTTCGTATGCGCTTGACGGCGGCGTCAACCGAACGGTCTCCGCCTGCAAAATCGATTCCCCATACCCGGTCAAGCAGCTGCTCGCGGCTGAAGCACTGATTAGGATGGCGGGCCAAAAAAGCCAGCAGCTGCCAGTCACGCGGAATAAGCGATACTGGCGTCTGCCCTCTTGCTGCAGCTTGAGATGAAAAGTCTATAATCAAACTGCCCAGCCGGATAATCTCTGCATCAGCCAAATATGGAGAACGCCGCAGCACAGCTTTTACACGCGCAACCACTTCCTCAGGATCGAATGGCTTGGCGATATAATCATCCGCACCGAGCTGCAAGCCTTCCAAACGATCAGGCACAGCTCCTCTTGCTGTAACAATGATGACAGGGCAGCTCCCTTCCTGCCGGATTTGCTGCAAAATTTCCATGCCCTGTGTCTCTTCCAGCATTAAATCAAGCAGCACTAAATCCGGTTTCCAGGATTGAAAAACAGCCAGAACATCCTGCTCTCCCGCATGGCACTTCACCATAAAACCATTCCGCTCCAAATAGACTTGAAGAAGTCTGGCAATGCTCTGTTCATCCTCCACCACAAATACTTTTTTCAAAGCAGCCTCACTCCGTCACTGATATAGGAATATAACCATTATATAAAATCAAACTATAGACGTTCTCTATTATTATAGAACAGCAATGTGACAGCGCTATGACGAGCATAGATTTTCATAAAAGACGTATTACGAAGTTAGTCTTAATCCGGAAACCCCAATGAGAATACAGCATAAGGACAGCATTTGCAGCCAAGTAAATTTTTCTTTAAACCATAAGATCCCTGCAATAGTAATACCTACACTGCCAATTCCCGTCCATACGGCATATGCGACACCAGCGGATAAAGTCTGCATCGCCTGTGATAAACAATAAAATGAAAATGCAAAACCAACAATGACAACGGCAATAGGCCATTTTTTTCTAGTACCATCCATTTTTTTCATGGCAATAACTGCGATAACCTCTTCAATTCCTGCCAATATCAAATATCCCCAAACCATCAGCTTTCACCTCTTGTTTCATTACTGTTTGCTTTCGTAAAAGTTTTCATGCCCACTACTCCGGCCACTAAAATAAATAGGAAAAAGATTTGCCTGGCTGAGAATGGCTCACCGAGCAGAATGCCTACCAAATAAGTGCCGACTGCGCCAATGCCGACAAATACGGTGTAAGCTGCTGCAACAGGAATTTGCCGATAGGAATAAATCAGCAAAGCAAAACTTACAGCAATTAATAATATTGTCACAATCCATCCCAGAGCCGTTTCTGCATGCTTCAGGCTGGATGCCCAAACGACTTCCAGAATACCGGCGATAAATACAGGTAACCACTTCATCTATAAACGCCCCTTTATAAAATGAATGAATGTCAGTCATTTTATTGTTTAAAAATAGGCGCTTCTTCAGCGCCAGACTTTAAAGACTTAACACTAAACGGTTTCTTACATTAACAAGCATACTAGCTGGTTCCCAGCGATCTTTTCACAAAATCAAACACTTCTGATTTGTATACCTCGAGCGTATCCTGCTGTTCATTTCCGATATAAAAACGCTCGGCAGCGTTTTCCACCAGGTTAATAACCATTCTGGCCGTCCATTTCACATGAATGCCTCCAAAAAGCTCCTTGCTTTCCATCCCTCTAGTTAAAATACTTTCAAACCAGTCATAATAAGGCTGATAGATCGCTTCCCACTTTTCAAGCGAATGGTCGATAGCCAATCCCGAATAACAAAGAATGATTACATCTTTATAGGAGTCTGTAATTCGGAACGTTTCATCTATAAAAATCTCAAGGATTCGCCAAATGTTTTTTTCTCCCTCGACCTTCTCTTTGATCACTCCTAAAGTCATCGTTAGAAGATTATCGGCAATTGCTGGAATCAAAGCGTTTTTGGATTGAAAATATAAGTAAAAAGTGCCTTGCGCAACTCCTGCTTTTTTCACTATCTCTGATATGGACGTCTTATCAAGCCCTTTCTCAGAAATGACTTCAATTGCAGCCTTTAAAATTTTATCGTATTTACCGTCGAGGCTTTTTGACATTACGGCAACCACCTCCATTTATGAATGACTGTCATTCATTTTATCATGATGAAAATATTGCGTCAAGCTCAGCATACGTATACACTTACTCCCAAGGGTAGTTCGTTAGTAAAAAACTTGCAAACTTTTTACTTTCCTCTCGCCGGCTTCTTCTCATTTCCTTGCGTTGCCCTGCCGTTTCAAACAATATTTTTTCCTCTTCTGTTTCCGGCACGACCTGAGGCACCGGTATTGGATTATTATACTCATCCATGCCTACAAAAGTAAGAAATGAAGTAGCTGCAATCTTTCTTTCTCCCGTTCTCAAATCCTCCCGAACCACTTTAACAAAAACCTCCATAGATGTTCTCCCTGTCCATGAAACAAAAGACTCCAATGAAACAGAATCGGTCGGTCTGATAGGGTGCAAAAAATCCACAGAGTCCGCAGAAGCAGTAACTGCGGTAACACGGCATAATTTAGATGCAGAAATGGATGCAATATCGTCCATATACGACATTAATTTTCCGCCAAACAAGGTGTTATGATTATTTACATCCGGCGGAAAAACTCTTGATATTTTAAAACAGCGGGTTTCCTTTACAAACTTTTTATCCAACGATATTCACACTCTTTCATATAGTGATGATTTCCTTCTGATATTGTCCCCACAATGCGGTCTTCTTACGCCTGAATAACCAAGAAAGCTGCCTTAAAGTAAATACTTACTCAATGGCAGCTTCCTTATTAAATTATAATAATCGATACTATTTACTTTCTAACAACGCCAATACTAGCTTGACCGCCTCTGCTCTTGTTGCTGTGTCAGATGGAGCAAATCGGTTATTGCCCTTTCCATTCACAATACCTGCCTGAGCAGCTGCTGCAATGTAAGGCTTCGCCCAAGCCGCTATTTGTTCGGAATCAGCAAATGTAAGCTTAGCTTCCTGCTTCGTTTCTAATCGAAGTGCTCTAACGGTCATAACTGCAAGTTCTGCACGTGTAATTTGATCAGCTGGCCGGAATGTTCCATCCGTATAGCCGTTAATAATCCCTTCCGAAGCAATTCGATCAATATGGTTTTTTGCCCATGCCGGAATAACGGAATCATCCTTAAACGTAAAATTGATTATTGCTGCATCCTTACTCTCATTATCAGTTTGTTGCAATTGCAAAGCTCTGCTTATCATTACAGCAAACTGCGCACGTGTTACAACTGCATCGGGTTTAAAGGATTGATCCTCAAATCCTTTAATGATATCGAGTTTAGCTGCTTGAGCAATCCATTCTCCCGCCCAATGCCCAGCAATATCAATAAATAAAGGTTGCTCTGTTCCCTCACCCGGATTAGGATCGGTGCCTCCCTCTTCGTTTGATTCGTCAGTTCCGCCACCTAGGTTAGGACTCGTACCGCCCTCGCCTGGATTTGGGTTTAACCAAAGAAGGGTCCGAAGAACAAGTTAAACTAATGTCAAATTTCCGACGAATTGATTGCGAATTAAAGTACAATGTTTTAATTTTTTGTGTCTTCTTCAACATCCACTAGAAGTTGTATGTCGAATTAGATTATCATTCGAATATATCTACATATTGATTGTTGATTTTCCTGAATGGCACTTGATTACAAATGTTGAAGAGGTGTTTGGCATGTCGCAATCGTCAGCTGATTTTATTGAATTGGCGCAAACCATTATTGACGTACAGGATCAGGATATTACCCGAGAGAACGCAAATATGAATGGAGAGAGCTTCTCAGGGAAGATGAGCAAGCTTGGCAGTGAGTTTTCCAAATGGTATGCCAAGCATTCCATTTTGCCTCAAGAGCTTGTAACAGCCATTGATCAAAATGAAGTCTATGTGCATGACCTGGATCAATACGTTCTCGGCACAACGAATTGCATCTTTATTCCTTTTGATAAGCTGCTGGCTAGAGGCTTTAATACCGGCAATGGCAGCGTCCGTCCGCCGAATTCGATTACAACTGCAATGGCGCTGACAGCGATCATTTTTCAATCCCAGCAAAATGCCCAATATGGCGGTGTTTCCGCTAGCAAGCTTGATTGGGATTTGGCGCCTTATATCAATAAATCATTTCAAAAGCATTTCATTAAAGCTCAGCAATTGATTCAAGAGCAGGCTAAAGTATTGGCTGCACCTGATGGCAGTGAAATCCCGTTCGAGGAAGCTGCTGGATACGATACTTTTGAGCATCTCACTTTCTCAAATAAACAGCTCGCTGTCCGCTATCCCGAAACCTATCGTTTTGCAAGGCTGCAAACGATTGAGGAAACGAACCAGGCTGCAGAAGCGCTTATTCATAATTTGAACACGATGTCGTCGCGGGCAGGCGGTCAAATCCCTTTTACGAGCATTAACTACGGCACTTGCACATCAGAAGAAGGACAGCTGATTATCGATGCAATTTTGAATGCAACTATCAAAGGGCTTGGTCACGGCGAAACGCCTGTATTCCCTATACAAATTTTCAAATGCAAGCAAGGCGTGAATCAGCTGCCCGGCGAGCCAAACTATGAGCTGTTTCTAAAAAGCATTGAATGCTCCTCAAAGCGCCTTTATCCTAACTTTGCCAATATCGATGCTCCTTGTAATGCGGCTTATTATGTAGCTGGTGAGCCTGATACAGAATTCGGGACTATGGGCTGCCGGACAAGAGTAATTGGCGATCGTTACGGGCGCAACCGGCTGTCCGGCAAAGGGAATTTATCCTTTAACACCATTAATCTGGTGAAGCTGGGAATCGACTATGGCATTTGTCTGGAAGCACGGTCAGAAGCTGACGAGGAAGCTTTCTATCAAGCTCTTCAAAACAAGCTGGACATCGCCCTGCTTGGTCTGCTTCACCGCTACAAAATACAAGCTGGGCAAAAAGCCAAAGCTTCCGACTTCATGATGCGTGAAGATGTATGGGAAGGCGGATCTCAGCTGGCGCCTGATGAATCTGTTCATGATTTGCTCAAGCACGGTAGTTTATCGATAGGTTTTATTGGTATCGCAGAATGTATGAAGGCTTTGTATGGGAAGCATCACGCGGAGGATAAAGACGTTTATCGCAAAGCCGTTGACCTTATTCGCTTTATGCGCCAGTACTGTGATAGGAAAAGCGAGGAGCATAACCTCAACATTACTTTATTTGCTACTCCAGCAGAAGGATTAAGCGGTAAATTTACGAAACAGGATCGCGCCAAGTATGGCACAATTAGCGGAGTAACTGATCGAGAGTACTATACCAACTCCTTTCACATACCGGTTTATTACTCGATCCAGGCAGCAGCCAAAATAAAACTCGAAGCCCCTTTCCACGAGCTGTGCAATGCAGGAGCCATTTCCTATATCGAGCTTGGTGGCAATGCACGGAACAATAAAGAGGCTTTTCTTAAAATTGTTCAATATGCCCTTTCCCAGGATATTAGCTATTTCAGCGTCAATCACCCGATCGACCGCTGCCCTGTTTGCGGTTATGAAGGCATAATCGGCAATACTTGCCCCGTTTGCTGCACGAGCGAGGAAGAGCAGCCCTTCCGGCGTCTGCGGCGCGTTACTGGATATTTGACCGGCGATTATTTAACCCGCTTCAACGCTGCGAAGGTAGCTGAGGTTAAAGATCGCGTCAAGCATCTATGAATATATGCGGCTTCTACCCTGAAAGCATTAACGAAGGACCAGGCCTGCGCGCTGTACTGTTCATTAGCGGGTGCAGGCATGGCTGCAAAGGCTGCTTTAGCAAACAGACGTGGTCGTTCGAGGCAGGGGAGCCATTCCATGAGGCAAAGCAAGCTGAATTGTTGAACGACATTGCAGCCAATCCGCTGCTGCGCGGGATTACATTATGCGGCGGCGATCCGTTCTTTTCGGCAGAGGAGCTTATTCCATTTGTCCAAACCATCAGGCAGCGGCTCCCCTACTTGGACATATGGAGTTATACCGGATTTACATTTGAAGCACTTATAGGCAATAAACACGACAGTAAGTTTCAGCTCCTCCAGTTATGTGATGTTATTATCGATGGAAAATATAACGAGCAGCTTCGCGATCTTACGCTTCTATATCGCGGTTCTTCTAACCAGAGGATTATTAATGTCCCTCTAAGCTTAGAAACAGAGACCCTGCAACTAATAAACCACTTCGATCTATGAGGGTACATGGTTTTGTCGACCAGGGTCATTTCACTTTTTTGCAGCACATAAATCGAATAAGACTGGTAAACCTAAGCTCAACCTGCATACAAAGGAGGGGCTATATACAATGGTAGATGATACTCGCCATTATTTGGAAGATTTGCATGAGAATCAACGCAGAAATGAACGAAGCAAAAAGCGGCAAGGAAAGGCGCACGCCGGGCACAAGCTGCCCAATAAGCAACATGGCACAAATAAATAAGGCTATAATTCAATAAAAAAACTGCACCTCATCGTAAAATATCCATTTTACAATGAAGGTGCAGTTTCTTTATAGCTGGCGATATATTGGAGCCAGCCTGTCATAAAGCTGTTCATAAATTTTGTACTGCGAGTCATAATGGCCCGCAAGCTGTTGATTGGGAGCATATTCAGTCAGCTGCTGCTTCTGCATAATTTGATCGCATAGCTCGCGGTAGCCTTCTCCCCAGCCTGCATGCTGGAAGCCTAATAAAGCTGTGCCGATGGTAGGCAAATATTGCGACTGCGTCGGTACTATAATATTACACTGCAGCACATCAGCAATGATCTGGCACCATGCGGCGCTTTTTGCTCCTCCGCCAATAAGCGTAAGCTTGTTGATCGTTTGATTTGGTACGACGAAGTTCATAATTTGCCGCAAGGCAAAGGCTACGCCTTCCAGCACCGCTACAGCCATCTGTGTATTTGTGCTGGTCGTGCTTAAACCGATAAAAGAACCGCTTGCCTCCGGATCTTGAACCGGGCATCGCTCACCATTTAAGTAAGGTAAAAAGAGCAGCTTGGACGATCCGCCCCGTTCGGCGTTTTTGAGCTGCTGCTCAAATACCTCGTAAGGATCCCCATCAGCTTGAAACGAAGCAGCTGAACTGCTAAACTGCTCCATTGCCCAGCGATAAGCACTGCCGCCATTCGTTATAGGAGCAACAGATATATATTTACCCTGCTCTACATAGGAAAGATTGAATACTCCGCTTTTGACATCGGTAAATTGCTCGGATACTGTAGCCATCCAACCGCTGGTGCCCAGATAGACATATACATCGCCTTCCTGATATACACCTGCTCCAAGCGTTGCCGAACCGGCATCGCCTATACCGCATAGAACGGGAGTACCTTCGGCAAACCCCGTCTCAGCAGCTGCTTGCGCATGCACAGTTCCGACAATTTCGTCCGATGCACAAATCGCCGGCATTTTTGCCACATCTAATCCGAACTGCTCAAACCATGGCGCCGCCCATACACGATTGGCAATATCCATGCAGCCAGCCGTAGCTGCTGCAGTCGGATCTGTCACGAATCGGCCAGTCAGCTTGGCAATCACATAATCCTTCGAGCTGATAAGTATATTTTCTGTGGCTTCATATTGCGTTTTTTCATGCTCATGCATCCACAGTATTTTTGGAAAAGTCAACGTTCCGTCCATATGATTTCCAGTAATACGAGCAATCTCCGCTTCGCCAAGCTGTTTCAGAATTAATTCCGCTTGGCTCGTGCCGCGGCTGTCGGAATACAAGATAGCTGACCGTACCGGGACATAATCGCTTCCGATCGGGATCATATCCTGCATCTGGCCGCTAAAGCTTATACAGCGAATCGCTTCAGGCTCTACACCTGAGGAAAACCAGGAATTAGCCATTTGGACGACCGCATCATACCATGCTTCAGGCTGCTGCTCCATCCCTCCATCAGCGCTTACCAATGTTTCTAATGGCAAATTAAGCTCATGCCATAGCTTAGCCTGCTGGTCGACCAATACACCTTTGATATTTGTCGTTCCAATATCGAAGGCAGCAATGTAACTCATCGCCTCTCCCCCCTAATTAGGCACATGCATCGTTGCCTGCTTCATATCAGCAATTAAACGAAGGAATGAATCCTTTTCACCATGCTCAAGTCGTGATACAAAGGCTGTTCCTACAACAGCGCCATCAAAGCCGCTGGCCATAACTCCGCTAACGGTGTCAGGCGTACGAAGGCCAAAGCCGGCAACAATCATGCCGTTAGGCAAAAACTGGCGCGTGCGTCCGCACAGCTCTGCCAAACTATCCTCTTTGGCTTCAGAGCTGCCTGTAGCTCCAGTGTAAGATTGCGCATATATAATGGAAGATCCGTCTGTAGCCTGGCGCATCATATCATCATCCATGCCGCCGTTAACAAAACGTATCACATCCACGCCATGGCCGGCAACCTCTTCCTCGATTTTTTGCTGCTCTGCCAATGTGCAATCAGGCAGCACCAAAGCATCAATCAATCCTTGCTCTGTTAATTGGATATATAGTCCGCTATCCACTACTTCTGTCTTATAGCCCATAACCCAAATCGGATTGTTAACCATACTTCTTATTTTACGGCATTGCTCTATAATAACGGCAATATCATCTGACCCGTTTTCAATTGCGCGTTGATGTCCACGCTGAATAATAGGTCCGTCCAGCTTAGGCTCTTGGCTTGGAATTCCCAGTTCAAGTATATCGATCCCTGCTTCAATTCCTTCTTTAATAAGCTGAAGCGAGGTTTCAGGAGAAGGATCTCCTGAAACCAAATAACCTATTAGCAATCCTTCTTGACGCTCGCGTGCAGTTTCCCATGTGTTTATATTTCTCTTGTTGTACATAATTCCTTGCTTCATTATTAAGCACTACCTTTTCCAAATTTTTGCACAAGCACCGCCACAATAACAATTAAACCTGTAATAACATTTTGCATGAAAGTAGGTACTGCAAGAATGGTCATGCCATTAGACAAAATTCCGATAATCGCTGCCCCAACGAAAGTTCCCCAAATGTTTGGCGTACCTTCCTTGAAGCAAGTCATACCTAGAAATACAGCAGCATACGCATTCAAAAATAATCCGTCCGCACCAGTAGGATGTGCAGAACCTAGACGCGAAGCCATAAGAATACCAGCCAGCGTCGCTAGTACGCTGCAAAGCGCAAATGCTAAATTTTTATTAAAAGCAACCTTTACCCCTGCTACGCGGGATGCTGACTCGTTGCCGCCAATTGCATACAACTTACGTCCAAATGCAGTATGAGACATGATGTACCAGAAAAGCACTGTAATAACGATCATAATAATGGACAGCAATGGGATCGCGCCCCATTTGGTCTGACCTAAATAAAGGAAAGATTTTGGAATATTCTGAAAAATAGTCGCCCCGTTAGTCACTCGGAAGCTGATCCCGCCAATAACTGTCCCCATTCCTAATGTCGTTATAAATGACAGCACTCGGAATTTGGTAACAATCCAGCCGTTAATATAACCAATAACGAAGGCACACAGGATTGGAATTAGAACGACGACGACAATAGGATATCCCGCTACCGCTAATTTTGCTGCGAATACGCCGCCTAAACTAGCAATAGCCCCTACTGAAAGGTCAAATTCTCCAACTGCCATTACTAGAGTTGCGCCAAGCGCCATAAGAACTAAAAATACAATTTGTCTAGAAATATTTATCGCATTATCTAATGTGGCAAACGCATTGGGGCTTAAAATACTAAATACCAATATAATCAGCAAACCGGCTAGTACAGTTCCGTAGGAACGGAATAGATGCATATACGGCTGCTTTTTCTGTGTGATTTCCATCTATATCATTCCTTTCCTTGGCCAAAGCAGTAGGCAAGCACCTTTTCAGGCGTCGCTTCTTTATAAGTCAAATGAGCGACGATTTTACCCTGATGAAGCACATAAATACGGTCGGCCACATCTAATATTTCTTGCAAATCAGAAGAAACAAACAACACAGCTGCGCCTTTATTTGCTTCTACTCGCAATAAGCGATGAATTTCATCGCGAGTCATAATATCTACTGCTTGGGTCGGCTCATCACACAAAAACAATACTGGATTTTGCATAAGAGCCTTGGCGAACACGACCTTTTGCTGATTGCCGCCGCTAAGCTCTCCAACTTTCTGCTCTGTGCCGGTAGACTTTAACTGCAGATTGTCTCCCCAATTTTTCACCGTTTTCTTCTCATCCTTAAGGCGTACCCGCCATGCATTGGCAAATCGCTTTAACAATGGAAGCGTCATATTCTCACGTATGCTCATATCAAGAATGATTCCGTCGCGTTTGCGCTCCTCCGGAATAAGCACTACACCTGCATCGAGCGATTCTCTTGGCGTACGCAAATGCTTCACTTCGCCCATCAGCTTCACTTCGCCGCCGCTTTTTTCACGCAGGCCATATATGGTTTCTAAAAGCTCTGTCCGCCCTGCACCGGCAAGGCCGAACATGCCGACAATTTCACCTTCATGAACACGGAAGCTAATGTCCTTCACTCGTTGATCCTTGCTGGATAATTGATTAACCTCCAGCACAACCTTTTCACGCTGAGCTTCGCTTTCCTCGCGGACCTTTGATTTGTACTCTTTGTTGTTCATTAAAGATATAAGCTGATCTTTGTCCGTTTCTTTGGTATTGACTGTTGCCACATATGCACCGTTGCGGAATACAGAAATTCGATCTGATAATCTAAATATTTCATCCATACGATGGGAAACATACAGTATGGCTGTTCCACGTTCAGTTAACCGATTAATAAGTGCAAACAGCTGCTCCGATTCTTGGTTCGTTAATGCCGCTGTCGGCTCATCAAGAATCAAGAGATGGCATTCCATCATCATTGCTCTTAAAATTTCCAGCATCGTTTTTTCCGGCGGCGTCATGCGAGCAGCTATTTTGTTCATATCCAGCTTTACACCGTATTGATCCATCAGCTTTTGCGCTCTTTGCTTCATAGACTGCCAATCCACGCCTACCCCCATCGCTTTCGGATAAGGAAGGCCTAAATACAAATTTTCATAACCGGTAAACGATGGCACCAGGTGGCGATCCTGGTGCACAACATTAATTCCAATTTCTCGAGCGTCAATAGGAGCTGTAATAGTAACCGGCTTGCCCTTCCACATGATCGTACCGCCATCTGGAGAATAAACACCTGTTATTATTTTAATAAAGGTTGATTTGCCTGCGCCGTTCTCGCCGACTAGCGCATGTACTTCTCCAGGTGCAATTTCGAATTGTACGTTGGATAGCGCATAGTGTTTACCAAATATCTTGTTAAGTCCTTCGACGTTCAATAATGACATTTCATACACCTTCCTCTTATTTCTTGATCAAAGATGCCGGTGCATACATCTCAGTAGCCTCAACCTGTTCGCCGTTGAATACACGCTCAATTTGTTTTACAACGATTTCAGTCATACCAATAAAGTTTTGCTCAACAGTTGCTTTAAGTGGAGAGTTGCGGTCAATCATTTCAATGGCTTGGCTGTTTCCGTCAATGCCAGTAACGATAATGTCTGAGCGGCCTGCTTCTTCAATCGCTTGTGCTGCACCGATAGCTGCTTCATCCCAGCCAGCCCATACCGCTGTAACAGCGCCTGGCGCACTATTGGATAGAAGAATATTTTCCATTTGCTTACGAGCGTTTTCGATTGGACCAGGAACATCAACCTGCTGCTCAGTTACAAGCTTAATGTCTTTGTTTTCAGCTAGAATTTGATCAAGCTTTTCTGTACGGGCAAGCACGCCTGGATGCGGACGGTGAGTCAATACAACCAGATTTCCTTTATTGCCCATTTCGCCTAGCAAGTAATCCGTAATTAATTGAGACATTTGCGCATTGTCGCTTGTCGCGTTCATTGCCATACCGTCAACATAACCGGAGTCTACGCCGAATACAGGAATGTTTTTGCTTTTAGCATCTTGAATTTGGCTTGTCAATTGGCTTGGGTCGCTGCTGACAATAACGATCGCATCTACTTTAGATGTAATCGCATCCTCCAGACGGCTTGCCATTTGAGAAATATCGCCTGCTGTATCAATTACGTTCGTTTTCCAAGATTTGTCGGATGCTAGCTTTTTAAGAGACTCTACCATTTGATTTGTTGTTACTGAAGATAAATAAGGTGTAATAATTGAAACGGTTTTAGTGCCGTTTTCAGACTTCGATCCGCAAGCGCTTAAAAGGCCTACTACTAATGCTACAATCATGAGTAATGTTGCATATTTTTTCATTTCCAATGTCTCCTTAAATCGTTTTCTAATTTCTTGTTCTTTGTAACTGTCAGGAAGAAACAGGATTTAAGCGATTCCATTCCAGGACAAGCTTAGCCGTCACCAAATCAGTAATAAGCACATTCATACATTTTCCCCGCAAAGCAGCGGCAATGGCTTCTACCTTATGCTTGCCCCCTGCAATTGCAATAACGTTAGCAATTTTTTTAATGTCTCCAATGCTTAACCCGATAATTCTGGACTCCAGCTCGTTTTCAAGATGCTCGCCATCCGCCTTTAAGAAAGAAGCTCCTATTTGTGATACAGCTCCTTGCTTATGAATCGCTTCCACCTCGCTCGACTGCAAATACCCCGATTGAACTATTGCAGATTCTTTCGTAACCTGACCAATACCGACAATGGCCACATCAGCTGTTCGTGCTTTCTCTAATACATTGGCTATATCGCGTTCAGCAAGAAAATGCTCTCTAGCCTCTGACGAAACAACGATTGCGGGCGCATTGAGCAGCGAGTAACTCCCCTTCATATTCTCCGCCATAATCCGTGTGTTCGTATTTGCGTGCATACTCGATCCATCCGATCCAAAACCGCCAATCATCGGTACAAAGGAAGTTCCCTTCGTGTTGTTGTAACGCAGCCTCGCTCCCGCAGAAGCGATGCTTCGACCAGCCATAATAGCGACCGTATCGTTATCGCGTATAACACTTTCCAGCAGGGTTGCAGCTGCTCGAGCAAGAAGTACGTCTTCCTTGCCTTGGTCATCCCCAGTTGATTGCACCACGATGACATCTTGAATGCCGAATGTTTCTGATATAGCCCGCTCATACTGCTGTTCCTCTGAGAAAGGATTGTGAATATCGATTTGAACGATCCCTTCTGTCTTCGCTTCCGCTAATAAACGACTTACTTGTGGTCTGGAAACACCAAGCCGATTGGAAATTTCTTGCTGGTTCATACCATCTAAATAATAAAGCGTACTAATCTTAACCAGCAGCCTTATCCGTTCTTCTTGTTGTCCCATGCAACCTCCCCCCTCGTCCTTGAACATTTGTTCAGAGGTTAAGAATATGTTCAAGTTGAATATACACCATTTTAAAACCGTTTACAATATCTATTTTTTCCATTCCTTTTCCCTTTCATTGGAAGTCTCCCCACTAATACTCCTATAAGACGAAACAAAAAAGTATCTGTTGAGGTTAACGTGCCGAGTTTGCTGGACACACGTTCCGCTATCCGCCTTAAAAACATCACTTTTTGAGTTTGGCGAACAGTCGTTCCGCTATCCGGCTCATACGAGTGGATTTTCACCACATTTTCGCTCAATAACGGAACGTGTGTCACTTTCACCCTTCAAAACAAGAACTTTTCGCTTAATAGCGGAACGTCTGACCACTTTACTGACCACTTATTGCTCAATGCTAATGCATCTAATCAAAAAAAAGCCATCCCTCGAAAGAATGGCTTGGCCGATATTAAAATGCGTAATTTTCTATCAATCAGATTCACAAGCGAAGCCGCTCAATAAACGCGGGATCATCTTATCCGCATACCTTAATCCGAGCAGCTTTTGACTGGCATTATCAAAATGTGTTCCATCTCCTATAGAAAAAGTGTCGTTGCTGGATACCCACTCGGATTGTTCTATATGCTGACCAACGGTTGTAAGCAGCGTGTTAAAGGAATCGCTCTTCCCAGGCAAAATCTGTCCCACTATAAGAGGCACATCCGGCACGCCAAGATCTTCCCTCAGATTCGCAATAAGCATATGAAGACTGCTCATATACGTACTGACATGACCTACATCTGATTCTCCCTGATGCCATAAAATTCCTTTTAACGTACCTGACTCCATAGCCGAAAGCGTTCTTCTTACTGCTTCTTCATAAAGATCGGTACCGCTACCTTTTTGCCATTCAGCCATACTCGTGCCGCCTCTTGCATTGGAAATAATACCCACACCGATGTCGGGAAATCGTTCCGTTATGGCTTGTGCAAAAGAGCTGCCTAGACTATATCCATTCGTTTTCGTCATAACCTCTACTGAAGAATATCTGTTTAATCCTTGAAGGGTATTGATACCCGGATAATTGGCTATAAGTCCCGCCCCGGCAGATTCCCATTGATTGAGCCCGTTAAATAAATAGGTTCTATCCATAGCTGCGATATCCTGAGATTCGAAAGGCGCTCTTGAAGCCATGTTGGATTGTCCTATAAGCAGGTACAAATGAAAATCCCTTTTCGGGTAATTAATTTTCACTTCTGGTCCGCCGTAATGATCAGTACAAACAATCATGCTTGAAAAGCTAGAAATATTATAGACTTCAAGTTCATATATGCCGAATCCACAGGACGCGTCCGGAGCGGAAAGCTTAATATATCTGGCCGCTAGATTGTCGACGGTAATCGTTGTTTCTCTATTAGTCTCACTAGAGGCCGGAAGAATTTCGTTATGCACCACATTCCAACTGGCATTGTCATCTGAAATGCTTACTAGTAATTGATTAGCCTTCTGTTTATACTCAGTAAGGACAATCTTATTAAATAGCTGCAGAGAGCCTAAATCCAAAGTTACATCTGCAGCTAATACCGAAGGCGCTCCGGGTGAATAGGATCTCCACATTGTGGTTGGGTCGCCGTCTGTTATATAGGCTGCATCTGTTGTTGCAAGCGTCCCGCCCTGGTTGATAACCGTCGTTTTTCCCAATGCCAGATTTTCGGCATGATCCACATTCTCATTCATCTCTGCAACTCCCAATAAATTAATTCATGTCTAAAATTCCTCTTCATCCTCCTCCAAAGTATAGGTTTGCAGAACCAAACGTGGTTGTTCGCTTGTCTTTTCCTTGCTGTAAATTGTAATATATCGTGCCTCCCCTTCCTGAAGCACAACAAAGCTAAAGGTCTGCCCAGCTCCTGTTTGGCCTGCAATTCCAGTGCTTACGTTGGCTTCCTGCCACTTCCAACCAGGATCGATATAGAATGAATCCATGTAGCTGCCCGCTGCAGGCTTGTTACTCCACGTAATCTCATCCTCAGTCCAGTCATTGCTTGTCTGATACACTTTATTTTCCTTCACGCCGCCCTTGCCATCCGAGTTTGTAGCCCACAGCTTAAACGTTGCGGAGTAAATCTCGTCTTGGACTCCGCTTAGATCAAACTTAAAGTAAGCTTGCCGAATGCCAGACTTGTTACTAGTTACCGGGAGTCCTCCTGTACTTCCATAATTTTGGTCAGGTAAATTGGAAGCGACATAACTATCCGCGACTGGTAATACTTCTATTGTTTTTAACCCATCTGCCGTTGCTACAATTACTATATCCGTTGTTTTGGTAATATCGTAAAGTGTGGCTGTGACTGTAATCGTACTTTTCCCAGCCTTCACAGCTGAAATATTCCCTTGAGTATCAATTGTCACTACGCTTGGTTTACTGCTGTTATAAATGATATCAGCTTCAGCCAGATCCGTAATGGAAAGATCCTCCATCACGCCTTCAACGGTCAGCGATGTACCCGTCCCCACTTTAAGCACGGTTGCTCCGGGAACTGTGGCATGAATTTTCGATAATCTCCTATCAGCTCCTTCAGCAGGGGGAGTATCGTATGTTTGCAGTACTAGTCTTGGTTGTTCACTTGGCTTCTCTCTGCTAAAAATATTAATAAAGCGGGTTTCCCCTTCTTGAAGCACTACAAAGCTTGGCCTGCGATCTAATTCCATTTGATCGACAATAGCGGAGGTTACATCTGCTTCCTGCCATTTCCAGCCCGGATCAACATTTATCGAGCCAGCATAATAGCTTGCAGCAGGCTTGTTGTTCCAAGTAATAGTGTTTTCTTCCCAGCTATTATCTGTTATATACACCTTGTTTTCTTTCATTCCGCCTTTGCCATCCGTGTTTGTGGCCCATAATTTCAGCTTCGCAGAGTAAATCTCGCCTTCGATCTGACTGAGGTCAAATTTGAAGTAAGCTTCACGGGCTTGAGAACGACTATTTGTGACTGGAACTCCTGTAGCGCTTCCATAATTCGTATCTGGTGTCTTTTCGTGCACATAGCTGTCAGCCTCTGCCAAAATCTCTATCGTGCGCAGGCCATTAACTGTTGCCGCAACCGATACATCTGTTGTTATCATTCTACCATCAAGCGTAACCGAAATCGTTATTGTACTTCTGCCTGCTTTTATCGCGGCAATATTTCCTTGGTTGTCAACCGATATTATATTGGGGTGGCTGCTTACATATGTGATGTCACCTTCCGTCAGATCCGCTAGTGTGTCATCCTCCATCCTTCCCGCAATCATCAGCCTAGTGCTTGTTCCAACCTTTATTACACTAGGACCCTCTATCGATGCCTCAACCCGATCAAGCTGTGCACCTGTAAACAGATAGGATGTGATGACTAAATAGGGCCGATTATCTGGATTATCTGTTTCTTTACTATAAATACTAGAAATCAACCCTGGTTCGCTTTGCTTTATAGCAAAGCCTGCCTTATGGTTTTCATCAAAATGTGAGCGGATGTATTCCGTCATATCCAAGCTTACCCAATCTGCCTTTTCGTTGGCTGTAAATACTCCCAGCTCATTCCCGGTCAGTGGCTTACTGTTCCAGGTAACACCTGCAGATCCTGTTTCTATCCAATCATTTTGAATTACTTCATGAACGACGTTTGATTGACCTTCACTTGGTGACCCCGTTGAAATGGCAAGCAGGTTTAATGTCGCTGCATCTATTTCTTCATTTAGAGATGGAAGGCCGAATCTCAACAATGATTCACGAGCAGCGTCAACTTCAAGCCACGCTTCTGAGCCAAAATTTGAATCAGGCTGAGTACTGTCAACATAAGCATCTGCTTCAGGATACAGCTTCTTCACAGGATTCATAAGCTCAGAGTCGTAAGAAAGCTTAATCATATGCGAACGCCCCATAGAGCCGGCCGTATTAACAGCAAATTTTATAGGTGCTGTCTCTAGGATCGTAATCGTCGGATCCTGGCTTATTACATTCGTCGCCGCCTTGCTGAGCTCAATAATTACTTTATCCTGAGCATGCGTAGGATCTGACACAGACACACTGAGCTGCCCTGCTTCTTCTTGGACAATAACAGAAGAGGCTTGATAGCTTTTAATATATTCCACGCGGCCCGGATCCCAGAAGTTAACGCCCAATATCCCCAGATCACTCTCGCGCACCGCTTGAACTTCTTCTGTATTTTTGACAATTTGAATGTCCGGGCTTTCACTATATTCCCCTGTCTGTGCAGCAGTCTTGTTGGGCAATAATACATAGGCGTACTCCGCGTTATTCGGATTAACACCGTGATCAAACCATAAATTAAGGAAATGATTGGAGATTAAATCTGAAGAACCTTTGGACTGATTTATATCCGACCATGCCCCAGTCCGCAGTTCTCTCAAGCCCTCAACCTTTGCGCTGCCAGGAAAGAAGTAACCGATATCCGATTCCGCTGTCTCTCCGGATAAATGCGCCCATAACGTATCATTCATCGTTTCCTGTGAACCTGTATTAACCATCTTAACTGCGCCGTCTACCGTCAATATATTACTCCCGGTTCGGCTTAATTTCCTATTTTCAATAATAGTTTCGATTGTTCTGTTTTCATTACTGGAAATCCCCGCACCTAATGCAACAATTTCATCATCGAACATGAACCATGATTTTTTCGCCTTCAAATCGCTTCCCTCTGCATCAAGCTCCATACCCGAAATTCCATATACGTCATCCAGTACAGTTCCGCCTGCCCATTGGTTTTTTGAAGTATAATTGGAAGCATTACCAGCAATTCTTTCGCGGGTATCCACAGTCGTGCCAGGAAGACGATAAGGATTGACCGTAGCCCAGAAGCCGTCGCTATACTGCGACAAATCTCCGTTGTATAAATAGGTCATGCCATCCGATGTGTACCAGCTCTTCAAATTTTCATTATTAAGTGCCTCATACTTATAGGTTCGGTTAGAGGATAAACTTAAGCCAACAGCAAATTCCTCACGGTGATGAACAACCCTTTCCATAGATGAGAATGCCTTGTTCAAAACATACTCATCCCGGGCCTGGACGTCACTATTTTGGAGCAAAGCTTTGGCTTGTCCTATAACGTTTAAACTAGCATGGCTAATATAATTACGATAGTGATCGTTTACTATCCAATTCTTCACCATACGTTCAAACCTTAGCTTATTTACCGAATCAGCGGACCTCGAAAGCATTAGAATTGCGGAAATCGTCTGATGACCAACAACATGATTTTCAGCGTACTCACGTGAAATTTCTCTTCCTCGAACCATGTCCATTAATGCTCCGTTGTAGATGAGCGGCTCGAACGAATCCGTTACCCAACTATACACATTCTTTATATTCGGATCTGTAACCTCCCATGCTGAGTCCTTCAATAAATAAATAATGTTGGCAATAGTGCCTAGCAGCGCCTTTCCATACCCTCCATTATACGGATGCTTGTTATGCTGGATGAATGAGCCATCCTCATAAAATCCGTCTCCGTCATTCACATAAAGTAATACATCGCTAATTCCATCACGCGCTTTAAGGAGAAGCGCTGCATTTTGATTCAATACGCCGCTTAATCCAAGAACGGACACACGCCATAATCGGTTTGCTCCCGTATCATTGTATTTAATGCCAGGAGAATATTTTAGAACAGGGCGGCTGAATCTCTCGACCTGCTCCTCAGTCAGATCATCAAACATGATCGTCATTATATTGTTCAGTTCCAGCGGGATACCCAGTTCCCAGTCCCACCAGTTATCATAGGAGGCAGATAGCTCGTTATAGCGATTGGCATACATCCATTCCAATGCGCCAATAATATCTTCTCGCAGTGATGCATTCTTATAATAGGTTGAACCTATCGTCCCATAAACTCTTGCCATCGCCATAATTCGGTTATAACTGCTTGTAATTTGAGGTGAAGAAATCGTACTCGCCAGATCTTCCCAAAGCGTTGTACGCTCCGCATTTTTATTCATCGTATCCCAATGTCCAATAGCTTCATCATTCGTTATGACGGATATTTGAGCTTCAATGATCGCCCTAACATCCGGATCATTTGGATCATTCCATGCCCCGCCGGTCAATACTTCATGCCATTTCGACCTCATTTGGTCAAAATCGCTAGTAGATTCTGCTTGCACTGCTTCTATTTCACTTTTTACTGGAAGGTATCCGAAAAACATTGATAATATAACAATTAAAGCGCTTACAGTTTTAGTAGTTCTACTCATTATTTTTGTCCTCCTTCAGCTACATTAGCTAGATTGACCGTAGATTACATCCTGTAACCACTAGAAAGAGACTGTCGATTCATTGTGGATAGTTGCAACAAGCAATAGAAAAAGGAAAAAATTAACCTACAAAGGCGGACGCTGCCGCTTCTCCATTCCCATTCTTGCTCTCCGTTTCCCCTTTCTCATTGCTTATCAATAGTTGCCCGCAATGAATCGACAGTCTCAGAAAGGGGATTAAAGTCTGTCTTCTAATCCCCTGCCCATCAAGCCGGATTCACTTTATTCGTGGATGATCACTTCACATTGTTATAGCGATCGAATGCAGTTTGATAAATGCCTACGTATTCATCCATCCCCATAGCGTTAAGCTGCTTCAGGTAGCCATCCCACTCCTCGTCGATTCCGCCCTTAACAATCCATTTGGCATACATGCTGTTGGCATACGTATTGAGATCGGTGCCAACTGTCGCCAGTTTCTGAGATTCCTCTTGGCTAACAAAAAATTTCGGGAATCGATTTACCGTATATCCTTCATATAGTTTGTCATAACCCTTTTTTTCCACCATGTGAGATGGAATATCCAGAAAACGATTTGCATTACTTCTAGTCATGAAGCTAAATCCTGATGAGCTTGAAGGAGCAGTTAAACTCTCACTTGGGTTGTTCCAATCCAGGTTTCGAAGGATTTTGATTTTGTTGTCTGTTGTCTTCTCGATCGTATCTCCAAATCGATAGGAGAATGCCATTCTTAAACTGTTATCATCTGAAAGCAGGTTATCTACCCATCTCATGAGAAGCTCTGGTTTTTCAGCTTTTTTAGTAATGGCGAAAGAACCGTGCGTCGTTAGACCCGTTAGATTTTTCATCCACATTTGATGTCCATCCGGACCCTTTAGTGGACCTATTGCAATATAATCACCAACTTCTTCCTCTGTATTTGCCCAAGCCGTACTGCGCCAGCCTTGAAATGCACCTACAATTCGGGGAACTGTTTTGATTTTGGAGCCCATAACACTTCCATCCTGTGTAAATGACTCGTTATCAATCAGCCCCTGGGAATACAATCTATGGAAATATTTAATTGCGTTTTTATATTCTTCAGTTGCTGCCGTATAGAATACTTCGTTGTCTTTATTATAGATATGAGCACCGAATTGATTGGAGCCTGTTGGATAATAATCAATAACACCGAAAGCACCGAAAAGCTGTGAGAAAAAATTATTGCCCGGACCTGTAGTAAGTGGGATAACGGCCGATCCTTCAACAGTCTTTTTCTGCTCTTTGAATGCGAGCAGCATTTGTTCGAACTCATCCGTAGTTACCGGAACTTCCAGGCCCACATCCTCCAACCATTGTTTATTTACAAATAGCGGATAACCTACTTCTGGAACAACGCCATCATCGAAGGTTGGGATACTATAAATATGTCCGTCTGGAGCTGTTAATTGTTGCTTTAGCTCAGGGTATTCCACAAACACTTTATTCAAATTTGGTGCATATTCCTCAATTAACTTTTCAAGCGGGATTAACTGGCCTTGTGCTCCATAATTCAACAAATCAATTTCACTTAAAATGGCATGTCCTATAAAGGCATCCGGCAGCTCATCGCTGGCGAACAGCAGCCCTTTCTTCTCGTTCCATTGACTTTGAGCAACATCTTGAAACTTAACGCGGACATTAGTCTCCGCTTCTATATCTTTCCAATAAAGTATTTCTGAGCTTGCGGGCTTCCCATCGAGAACTACTGTAACTATATTCACTTCTTGCAGTTCCTTTGATAGAGGCAGTCCTTCCCTAGGTACCGCATCTTCTTTTGTCTCTTTGTTGCCTGTAGTTTCGCTCGGTGATGAAGATGGCTTATCCCCATTTTTCTTCCCCCCATTGTTGCTCGAGCATGCAGATAATAAAGTGACGCCAAGCAGCATGATCGCCAGCAAAAACACCAGCTTCTGACTTATTTTCATTGCTAACCCTCCTGGATTTTTATCAATCTATGCTAAGGAACGCTGCAGACATTCCAGATAGCCAACTTGACGATTTCATAGGACACCTTTCATGCTTTAACTGCACCGATCATAACACCCTTGACAAAATATTTTTGCAGGAAAGGATATACGATCAGCATAGGCAAGCTTGTCATAATAATAAGAGCATACTTAAGCTGTTCCATTTCCCTCTGATGGCGAACAGCGTCTTCAGCTCCTGCCACAAGATCGGATTGTACAGCGCTTTCAATCAATATGCCTCGTAAGACCAATTGCAGTGAAAACAAATTTTTGTCGTTCAAATAAATAAGAGCTGTGAAAAACTCATTCCAATGATCGACCCCGTAATACAACACCAATACAGCGATGATAGAACTGGAAAGAGGAAGAATAATCCGAAAAAAGTAGGTGAAATGATTGCAGCCGTCTATTTGAGCAGCCTCGTAAAGTTCCTCAGGAATGGACACCTGAATAAAGGTACGGGCGATAATTACATTGAATATACTTACTGCTCCCATAATAATCATGATCAATGGTGTGTTATACAGTCCAAGATCCTTCACAAGCAAATACGTCGGTACTAGACCGCCGCCAAAAAACATAGGGATCAAAATAAATACAATCAACGCTTTTTTTCCAACAAAGCTCCTGCGCGACAATGTATAAGCAATGCCCATTGTCAATGCTACATTCAATGAAGTTCCGCAAACCGCATATAAAATCGTATTGCGGAAGCCAATCCAAACATCCTTGTATTGGAACACCTTTTCGTAGCCCAACGTCATCCACCCTACAGGCCACAACAACATTTTCCCGTTGTTCACATAGGTTGGATCGGAAAATGAAGCAATAAAAATGAAGTATAGCGGATAAAAAATGATCAATAAAATGATGCTTAATATTACATAATTGACAACATCGAAGATGCGGTCCCCTTTGGATAGCTTAATCGCCTTCACTGCTGTTTTCCCTCCTTCATTCCTTTACCACAGGCTTGTGTTTGATGCGCGTCTTGCTATTTGATTGACGGTAATAAGCAGGACCACATTAATAATTGAATTAAATAAATTAATTGCAGTAGAATAGCTGAAATCGGAATGAATCAAACCAATCTTATAAACATACGTACTAATAATTTCTTGCGATGCGGCGGTTAATGGCGTCTGCATCAGAAATACTTTCTGAAATCCAACATTCATAATTTGTCCGACTTGAAGGATGAGCAAGATGGTTGCTGTAGGCATAATACTCGGAAGATCGATTTTCAAAATCTGCTGCCATTTATTCGCTCCATCTACCTTGGCTGCCTCATACATCTCCGGGCTTATCGAAGCGAGTGCAGCCAAATAAATAATGCTCGACCACCCCATATTCTGCCAAACACCAGAAAGGACATAAATGGTTTTGAAATAGGCAGGTTCACCCATAAATAACATTCTCTCACCGCCGAAAGCGGCAATCACATGATTCACAAGACCTGATCCCGGAGATAGGAAAATAAAAACCATACCGACAAGTACAACTATCGAAATAAAATGCGGCGCATAAGTAACCGTCTGCACAATGGACTTAAAGCGCTTATTTCTCGTTTGATTAAGCAGCATCGCCAGAATAATTGGAATCGGAAACCCTACCGCCAATTGGTATACGCTTAAAGTCAGCGTGTTTTTTATGATGGGCCAAAATTGATACGATTTGAAAAATCTTTGGAAATGTTCGAATGCCACCCATTCACTTCCCCAAATCCCTAATACCGCGTTAAATTTTTTAAAAGCCATCAGTACGCCATAAATCGGAATGTAATGAAAGATGAGTAAGTAAGCGATTGCAGGTAAAGCCAAAACATACAATTGATAATCTCTAAAAACTTTTGTAAGGACGCCTCTTCTCTCCTTTACTGTTTCCATGTTCCACCTCTGCTGTTTTCTTTGTTCCGGCAGATCCAAGCTATAGCTGCCTTTCCATTTCACAATATCCGAGGGGCAATCATTTTGTAAATTTACAATTTCTCAGGTCCATGCAATTTATTAGTATTCACCCATAAACCTGCACCCGCTAGCGGTTTACCGGCTGTCAGTAACGAATTGTATATCCAAAATAATTGTATATCACACAAGGTGAAACGGCTGTCGCCGTCCTTTTCGTGATCGCGAGTGTACAATAAAAATAAGAGGGGAATAAACTCCCCTCTTACCAATCACGATTTTCAACTAGACATATACTTGCTGTTCTGTTTCCTATATTCCCCCGGAGTTACTCCAGTCACTTGCTTGAACCTGCGGATAAAGCTGGTCACATTATAATAGCCTACTTCTAACGAGACATCCTTAAGAGGAAGCTTTGTTGAACTTAACAGTTGCTTTGCTTTTTCCATCTTTAGAAAAGTATCATATTCCAATATCGTTGATCCCGTTTGCTCTTTATAATATTGACTCAAATAGGCTTGAGACATTTGAAAAACCTCTGCCATTGAAACAACACTGAAATCAGGGTTCGTATAATTTTCTTGAATGTAAGCGGTCATGCTTTCGGCTGGAGTTTCTTCTTTCTGTTGATTTTGCCTGTCAAGCAGGTCGCTAATTTCCCGGCTAATAGATTTAACAATTTCCACCAGTTCGTCAATCGTTTCAAATTCCTTGAGAAGAAGCGCATTAGGCAAAGCTGCATTGAAGGAGTGGCTGGATCTGTTAATTTCATCGAATGCTCTTACTGCTGTATGTATAATATCGAAGCAAACCATCCTTACAGCAAATAATGTCGTTTGTTTATTTTTAATACTGTTAATCACATCGTTGAGCAGCAACTCGATCTGTTCTTGATTACTCTGTTTAATATAATGACCGAGCTTCTCCACGATCTGTGCCGAATTAAGAACTAGCAGTTGATCACTTAAATGATTTTCTTCGAAATAGATCGATTGTCCAATCCCTTTAATTAGCCGATAATCTATCGCCGACATAGCTTCTAAATAAGACTTCGGAATAGCTGTTGGAGATATATAAATTCCACTTACTCCCATAGTGACATAGCTGTTGCTATATGCTTGCAGCTGCTCCTTTGATTTCTCCAACAACTCTTTCGCTTCAACAACAGCCTCTTGATCGAAATTTATTAGCATAATTAACTTTTGTTGGTCCAGATCATCTCTGACATAGCTTAGCACGGGCTCGGAATCCCTTACCTCCAATAAAGCTTTCATTTTTGCATAGTTCAGGGCAGATTGCCCGTTTAGATGAAAATAAAAAATGGCAACTTGATAGGAGGATTTATCTAATCGCAAACCGACTTCCATTTGCTGCTTCTTAATTTGCTCCTCTGACATGTTTGTCCCTTTAAAAAGATTAAATAAAAAGTAATCCTGCGCCAGAACAGACTGATCCAGCAGCTGAACATTTAACTGTCGATTTTGATGACTTAAATAATCAAGTGCTTCCTTAACAGCATCAAGCTCATTTCCGTTATTTTTGCCCCCGCCCCATAGCATGTCGGAATACTTCTTTAAATTATAAATAGGTCTGTAATTTAGCCTGATCGAGGCCCAAATCACACATGCGCCAAAAAGGAGAAGAATAACCGCAGTATACAGAAATACAAGTCTGGCATCATTAATTTTGTGCAATGCTTCTTCCTTAGGCACTATCGTTATATATTTCCAATTTGTTTGATCAGATTTTATATAGGAAAGAAGGTAAGCATTATGATTAAGTGTCACTGTGTCGTTAATGGAATAGCGATCCTCCCCGAACGAACTCACCATTTCTGTAATATCCAGGGAAGGGTCAGAAAGCAGTGATGCAACTACTTGATTTTCTTTGTCCAGCACGTAAGTATTTCCTGTATATTCATTATTAGCATCCCGCAAAAGTTCTGTTAACGCTTGTTCAGAAACAAGAACCATTAAGGTCCGATCGGCTGTAAAGCCGTCACTCGAGAGTGGATATAAAAACGTAACGACCCGACTTTTCACTTGGTTAGAAACCAATCCTTCGGCAGCCCGTACCTTAGGGTTTTTTAATGTGTTCAATTCATTCTTGATCGCTTCGAAACTCCATGAATCGTATTGATATAATTTTTTTTCGAACAATTGAAGAGGCATAGAGCTTGAAGAGGAATAGATGTATTCATCCCCGCGATGATAAAGGAACATCTCATAAAAAAATCGATCCGTTACCAAATAATTGCGCAGCTCCTTTGAAGCATTAAGAGCATTCAACGGATCATCGCTAAAATGAAAATAGCCAAGATCTCTCCGCAAGGAAATCTGCATGCTAATATTATACAATTGCTGCAATTTATCATCTGTTATGCTGCGCACCTGATCCAGTTTATTAAGATTTGCCGTAAGAATTTCATTTTCCAAACTATTAATAAAATGCAAATTAATAAGTCCGCCCAACACGATAACTGGCAGCATTAACAAGATCATATAAGAAGCAAGATGCTTAAAGAAAATCTTATGCGAATTTGAAGTAAAACTTTTCAATGCTTTCCCTTCCCTCTGAGTCCTTATCCCGGCATTTTGAATGCGTTTACAAAAATCTTATTCTCACTTTGTTTATGAAGGAGAACACATGCTAAAGTCAGTTTAATAACTCATTATAAGTCTTTTCAAAAAAAAGAGAAACCCGGCGTTTTGAAAAAAACGCGGATTTCTCTAATACCTGAGGAGCCAGCACTATACCAACTCCTTTTTTATGCCAACATATTTACTTATTTTTTGCTGGATTGCCGGTCAATCCCGATTGGGTGGCGGACTGCAGGTGGGATGAAGCTTTATGTATAGAAAAAATGAATGAACTATGTAAAACAAATGATTATCCGACTGCTTTTTTTGCAGCCAGCGACTTAATGGCTATGGCGGCGCTTAATAGTTTGTATAACAATGGTATATCCGTGCCTGACCAAGTAGCCGTTATGGGCTTATCGAATATAGAGGTGTCGAGTGTCGAAGTATTCCAATCCTCCGTTATCGACGATTCATGTACCAACCAAAGAAATAGGCATGTTAGCTCTTGATCTTTTATTGGAGCGCATTAATGGAAATACATTTTTGCCAAGGAGAGTTACCCTCCCTACACATCTCGTATTGCGCAGTTCAACTTAGATTTAAGTAACGATCAAAAGTGCAAGTTCCAGAGCTAATATTGCCCCGGAACTTGCACTTTCACTTCAGCAAATTATTGTTCATCCTCTTGTCATTTTCACAAACCCCAAACCTCAACCTCTGTATAGCTGTTCCAGG
This sequence comes from Paenibacillus sp. IITD108, assembly GCF_036541265.1. Lineage (NCBI taxonomy): Bacteria > Bacillati > Bacillota > Bacilli > Caryophanales > Paenibacillaceae > Paenibacillus > Paenibacillus sp. IITD108. The sequence continues at coordinate 64,130 of NZ_JAZHCT010000019.1, forward strand.
CATTTTTTGTATTGCCATGCCCGATTATTCTGACATAACGCGCAGTTGAATCGGCAATATCGAAGGTTTGTAAATTATTATTTAAAGCATTCTGCAGGCCGACGCTATGAGTAGTCCAGACGGTACCATCCACCGATGTTTGAATATCGAAGGTAAACGTTCTTTTGGAGGCATCATAAAATGCTATTTTTATAAAGGCAACCGTTTTGCTGGAGCCCAGATCAAATTTGATCCAAGCGCCATCGCCTTCGCCTGACCAGCGCGTGCTCAAGCTTCCATCCACGGCTCTGGCGGGAAGATTGAAATCAGAAGTGCTTGCCGTCACATTCGCTGCAGGTACCGTAAATTTTATAGGCGTTGACGGCGTGATGTCGTCGCTGCAGCTTGTATACGAGGTTACCGCTCCTAAATACATATTCCCGGCCGGGGTGCGCGTATTATTGCACGCATTTGCTGAGCCTGCTTTGACATTGATAACATATCCGGCCGCATTATTCATATCGACGACATTGTTGTAAATATCGTTGTTATATCCCCATCCCGGCGATTTTTCATTTGTTTGAAACGCATCGTTGATTTGCGGGTTATTGTTGCGGTAGCCAATATTATTGCGAATGATGCTATTATTCCCTTTAATATCTATAAAGCTGTCCGCGGCGTTTGCGCCAGAGATGCCCGTCCCATCGAATGTATTGCCTTCTACTATGGTTCCTGTAGCGCCTTCTTTAATATCAATAGATTCAGCCCTTACGTTAGGGCCAATAACGTTATTTTTAATAACATTATGATCCGTTTCCTTGACGAATGATCCCCATTTGCCTACATCTGAACCTACATAAACGCCTTCGCCGTACTGCGGATTTACAGTACCTATATCATAAATGTTAGAGTTTTGAAGCGTATTGAAAGAGCTTCCATCGCGATAATGAATGGCTTCCTCACCAATGTGATAAACCTCTACATTATCGATTAATGTATAATTGGCATTGTCCAGCACAATTCCTTTTTTGGCATTCGTAATTTTCACATTTTTTACAATCCAATAATCGCCTGTCATGTGCAAATTATAGTTTGCACTCGTTCCTGGTCCTTCAAGTATAGCTTTGTTGGAGCTATCGGATTGAAGGATGATTGGGTTAGCAGAGGTGCCATTAGCGCTGGCTACAAATACACCTGAAAACGTCACGCCAGCAGCCAGAGTAATAACATCGCCAGGCGCAGCATTCGATAATGCCGTGGTCAGACAAGCAGATGTGCTGCAAGTAATAGATGCAGCTATCGTTTTTTGAGGCAATAACCCAAAAGACAGCAGCACCAAGCATAGGCAGAAAAAAACAGCATAAATCTTGCTGATAAACCTGCGTTCCTTAATTACCATACAACAACTCCTCCTATTTTCATTTGGACAAGCGGTTACGGCTGGATACTGGATATGGTGGCGGGATCACCTCCTTTATAACAAAGAGCTAATAGGAACGCGTCTTCATTGCGGGCAACTCTGGATGAAGCAAAGGAAAGGGAAACGGAGAGCAAGATTGGAACTTATGTGGTGAAGAAAAGAAGCTTGCGGGTAATGAGCTGTGCCTACATCTTGACAGAAGTATATTTTATTTGTCTTGTTTTTTTTCAAGATCGTGTAGGGATGTTTGCAGATTTATAGATTATGCGAAGAATTGAACATACAAAAGACACCCGATCGGGTGTCTTTTAATGACTCTGTATAAACTATACGGCGTTTCTTATTGATTTCGGATCATATAATCAAAGGCTCCTAGCGCTGCTGTAGCACCTGATCCCATAGAAATAATAATTTGCTTATAAGGTGTATTTGTACAATCACCTGCAGCAAATACGCCAGGAATACTTGTTGCGCCATGACTATCTACAATAATTTCGCCCATACGCGTACGTTCGACCGTGCCTTCTAACCACTCTGTGCTAGGTACGAGCCCGATCTGTACAAATACGCCCTCCAGATCAATATGCTTCGTTTCACCGCTTTCACGCTCGATGTAACTAATGCCGTCAACCTTGCTGGTTCCCGTAATTTCCTTCACTTGAGCATTCTTGATTACCGTTGTATTTGTTAGAGAATTAAGACGGTCTTGCAAAACAGAATCGGCTTTCAGCTCAGGCATGAACTCCAGCACCGTTACTTGCTTCGCGATGCCCGCAAGATCAATCGCCGCTTCAATGCCAGAGTTGCCGCCGCCAATAACTGCGACGTGTTTTCCCGCAAATAAAGGACCATCACAATGCGGACAGTAAGCTACACCTTTGTTCTTGAATTCCGCCTCGCCAGGCACGCCCAGATTGCGCCAGCGAGCACCTGTAGAAATGATGACGGTTTTACTTTTCAGAATAGCCCCATTTTCCAACTCTACTTCAATAAGTTCCTTTTTCTCCAGACGCTTCGCACGCTGCGCCTTCATAATATCTATATTATATTCCTTCGCATGCTCTTCAAGGCTTGCAGCAAGCTTAGGACCCTCGGTATACTTCACACTAATAAAATTCTCGATACTTAGCGTATCATTCACTTGTCCGCCAAAGCGATCAGCGACAATCCCTGTTCGAATTCCTTTACGTGCTGCATAGATTGCCGCACTCGCACCGGCAGGTCCGCCTCCGACAACTAGAACGTCATAGGGCTCTTTGTTTTCAAACTCGGATTGATCAGCAGTACCCAGCTTGGCAAGAATATCGTCGATCGTCATTCTTCCGCTTTCGAAAAATTCTCCGCCCAAGTGAACCGTCGGCACCGCCATAATTTCCTTGCTTTCAACTTCTTCCTTAAAAGCTGCGCCGTCGATCATCGTATGGGTAATGCCGGGGTTAAGAACACTCATTAAATTCAAAGCTTGTACAACATCAGGACAGTTATGGCAGCTTAGGCTGACATAGGTTTCAAAATGATACTCGCCTTGTATGCTTTTAATCTGATCAATGACGTTTTGTTCAACCTTTGGAGGTCTTCCGCTTACTTGAAGCAATGCTAACACTAACGAAGTAAACTCATGTCCTAGCGGTACTCCGGCAAAGGTGACGCCAGTGTCTTCACCGATACGATTTACACTAAAGCTTGGTGTTCTAGACAATTGAGTTTGTTCAATCGTAATTTTGCTGGACATGCTGGATAACTCATTAACTAAATCCAGCATATCTTGAGATACCGAATCGTCTCCTGCACTGACTTTCAGCAGGACGTCACCTTCCATAAGCTGAAGATATTGCTCCAGCTGTGTTTTTATTTCTGCATCCAGTTTCATAGTCTCTCCCCCTTATATTTTACCTACAAGATCAAGGCTCGGCTTTAGCGTTTCAGTGCCTAGTTACTCCTACCTCCTAGTGAACTGAACCCGCTATAGTCTCACTTAACAAGTTAACCAGTCCTTATTTATAATTATTATTATATAGTAACGATTTTCAATGTCAACCTGTTCACTAACTCTTCATATTTGCTAGTATGTATCAAAAAATATAGATTAGTCCTGCAAATGCACATCATGTTTTAATTTTAGCGATGAGAGATTGAAAAAACCAGCCTCACGGCTGGCTTCGATACTTCTTATACAATCAGATTTTCTAACAGCTTAATTGAGCTTCTGGCCGCAATTCGGACAGAAGTTCGCTCCTTCATTTTTCGTGCCGCAATTTGGGCAGAAGTTAGCCTTTTTGCTGTCCCCCTCAGAGGTTGGAGCGGAAGATGCTGATTGTTGATTTTGATTTTGATTTTGATTCTGGTTTTGATTCATGTTTTTCAACATTTCGTTAGCCATATTCATCCCCATCATCATACCCGCCATATCCGAAGCTGCGCCGCCGCCTTGAACTTTGCCCGATGCAATCCCTTCCGTCATAGCTGCCTGCTGATACTTCTGCATATTGCCGATCATCTCATAGGATGCATTCTTCGTAATCATGTCCTGAATTTCCTGCGGATAGTTGAAACTCATCACCTGGAAATTTGTAATGGAGAAGCCGTCATCCAACACCTGCATATCCAGGTCTTCACGAATACCCTTGGCGATATCAGAAGCGTTTGCTTGCAGATTAAACATATCTTTTCCTTCGCGGCTGATCCATTTCATCAATAGCTGGTCAAGCACGGAAGTAATACGGATTTTTACATCCTCTACCAGATAGCTGTTTTTCACGCCAGCAACTTTATTAATAAGGGTAACATAGTCGCTCACCTTAAAATTAAACGTGCCGTTTGCGCGAATAGGCATACCGCCTGGAAGCTGTGGAACAGGGATCATAATCGGGTTTTGCGTTCCCCATCTCACTGTAAATTCCTTCGTGTTCACGAATAGAACCTCTACACGCATCCCACTGTTGAAGCCGAATTTGAACCCTTTTAGCGTAGAAAGAAAGGGAATGATCTCGGAATCTACATTATACTCTCCGTCATCCGTAAAGACACCTTCGATTTTGCCATTATTTACGAAGATAGCATCCTGGCCAGGGCGAATAATGAGCTTGCTTCCTTTTTTAATCTCACGATTGCTCCATTTCCAAAAAATCATGTCATCGCGAAATTCTTCCCATTCTACTACGTTTGCAAATTGATTTCTAAAAAAAGACATTTTCATCCATCCTTTCGATTAAAACCTTCCTCTGCTGCCGCTATGCGAATGTCCGCCGCCCGATATTCCGCCGCCTCCGCGTCCAGAACCGCCGCCGCCGTTGTTTCGTTCGATTTTATGCTTCGTCACTGTTGTATTAATATAACGATCCTCTCGTTCCAGCACTCCGGATTGATTGCTCGCCTCATAGGTTTTAGCATTTACGGTAACACGGCCTCCGGAACGATGAACCATGATCCACACCACTAAGGATGCCAAGCCTAGCGAAACGGCAAGCTGGAACCAGCGATTAAACAAAATATTGTCAGGGTTGGTCCCCGGTTCAAATCCCATATATCTGTGAGCCGTTTTAATATACATTTCAAAAGCTCGCTTATATTCTCCATCTGACAAATTCGGGGTAATTTTATCGCGAATCTTGTTTAATCTCTTGTCATCCAAGTATGTCTCAGCTTTATAAAAACCTGCCAAGTATATTTCACGATTTCTCATATCCAGTGTCAGAATTACTGCATTGCCATGCGGCTTATCATAACCGGGAGCTTGATCGTCATAAAAGTCCTCTGTCAAAATTTGAACGTCTTTATTGTCAGCATTATTAATAGTCAAAATTATAATATCCGTTTCTCTTTCCGCTCCCAGCTCATTTGCCAAGGCAGTCAGCTCGCTGCGTTCGCCTTCTGAAAGCAGGCGCGCTTGATCAAATACTAACTGCTTCTGCTCAGGCGCAGCCATCAAACTTACAGGAACGAGCAAGGAAATAATAAGGCATACAAATGCAACTGCCGATACATATTTTCTCACCAGAATCCTCCTCCCATCAACCACGAGATGGTCTTTAAGGATAGGATAGAAACTCCCCATATTCCCGCGAACCAAGCCATTACCTTGTTAGGGCTAATAGGAGGCTTTCCGACTACTTTGCCGGTTTGGCCGTTCATTGCAAACGTATATACCTTTTTATTGTAATCATAGTATACCATCCACACAGGAAGCAGCACATAATCAGAGTTTTTGAGCCTTGTATTAATTTGCTTATCGGAATAATTGACCGTATTGTAGCCCGCCACAGTAGACCCGATATAGGAGTCAATATAATGCTTTATTTTGTCTTTTACACGCGGCAGCAGCTCATTATCTGTATAACTGTATTTTTCTGCAATATATCCCGCAAGATACTGCGTTTTGAAGCTTTTCAGCTGATCATAAGGAAATGGCTCCAATTTGTCCATCAACTGATCATTCATTTTTTCAGATGCATCAATTGGCACCTTCACATAATTCAAGCGGATTTTTCGATAAATCTCGAAATGCCTGGTTTCGGTGTACCGATAGTCGCCTTGCTCATACATTCTAATTTTTGTGGCACGCCCGTGCACCTCAATATGATTGTCCAGATCATACAGCCAAAAGGGGACGTATAAGCCGGTAATATTTTTGACGCGATCTGCTGTCATGAAATCTTTAGGTGTTAATAGTCCATTTCGGCACCACTTTCGAAAGGCCTTCATCGCTTCTTCCTTTGGAATTGAAAAAGGGATCACCATTACCGGGGCAAGCTTTCCTGACAACCTGTCTCCAAGAACGACCGCTGATCCGCAAAAGCTGCAAGAGGTTGCGCTCGTCTCTTCCTCGGTCATAATGACAGCTCCGCAGCTGTTGCAATGATATTCTAACGTTTTGTCTTCATCTGAAAAAAACTGATTCGCAATTGGATCGGACAGTTGCTCGATATTATCCTGTCTTCCGCAGCTGTGACAAGTCAGCGTTCCTGTCTCTCCATCAAAGACCATCCCGCTGCCGCAATTGGGGCATTTATATTCGATAACCGGCATTTGCTTATTCCTTCTTCTTCATTTTTTCTTTAATGACAGACAGTTCCTGTTCGGTACTCATAGCTGCATTTTCGTCAGAATCGCTAACCGTATCTTGTTCCAATGCTTTGAACTTTTCATCCAGATCAATGGCTTGCCCATCATGCGAGAGCTCCGCTCTTGCCGCCGCTTCATCCAAAATCCGGTTCGCTTCTTCTTCTACAGCCTTGAAGGCATCATGAATCGAAGAGCCTGCAGTATTCAGCTGCTGCTGCAGCTTTACATCTGCCAGCTTTCCCTTCAAGTCTAAACGGCGTGCTTCCAAACGATCTAAATCTGCCGCAAGCTTATCTTGAATCTGCTGCAAGCTTGCAGCTTTAGAGGCAGCCCGCTCATAACCTGCCTGCAATTGCTTCTGCTTCGCCGCCTGCAGTGACTTGCGCTCCAAAAATTTAAGAGCATCGTCATCGTTTGCGGCTTCTACTGCCTTTTCAGCATAACGCTGAAGCTTATTCATTTCGCTTTTCGATTCATCAAGCGCTCTTTTTGCTGTATTCATCTCCGCTTGCGCCGATGCTGCCTCTGCTTTGATTTTGCCAAGCTCCATATTCGCATTTCGAAAAAAATCATCTAGCGCCTTCTCTGGATTTTTTGTACTGTCCTTCGAGGCGTTCACATTAGCTTTCACAATATTTTTGAATCTGGATAAAAGTCCCATGCCGAACTCCTCCTACAAAAAATGTTCTTTAAAATTGTTCTTATTTTATTATATACATTTTCTGCGCCCAAATGGTTTCATATTAAAGCATTATATTGTTATTAGTAAATTTTGCGACATTGTTATGCAATGTCTGCTAGCATGAAAATTTTTAAAGTAAAAAGCCGAGCTTAAGGATAACAATACTCAGCTCGGCTACTTTGAATTTATTGATTTGGCATGCGAATAACTCCTTGCTTGTCAGCCTGCTGGAGCATTCCCTTCGTTCTCATTTGCGGATCTATTAACAGCAATTTCCCTCCATAACCTTGAACATATTGGATAAAGCTGTGCAGCAGCGCTTCGCCGGTAGTATCGATATAAGGCACTTCGCCCATATCAAGCTGTATAATTCCAGGCTTAGAGGAAGCAAGCTGCAGCAGCGCTTCTTTAACTTGCGGAGCACTGATGAAGCTCATCGCCCCCTGAAGCTTTACATGGATGCTGGTCTGTTGATGATTGGAAAAGTCAGCAGCAGCCATTTCCGATATTTTGCCAGAAGCGGATACTGGCATCACTTTACATTGAAATTTGTACCAGCTTGTAGCATTTTTAAATGCTTGACCCCATCCTTTGGCAATACGTTGCAGAACGTTTGATTCTTTGCTGGATTCAAGCGTTCTAACATGAGCAGCAACCATTCGCAGCAGGTAGAAAACGACCGCAGCAGCCATGCCGATCCAAATAGCGGTAACTAAATCAGTTAAAACAGTCAATACAAAGGTACTGATTAGCAATAGGGAATCCGTTGTTTTTGCTTTTAAAATTTGGCTGAATTCCTTCCGCTCACTCATATTCCATGCGACAATCATCAAGATCGGAGCCATACTGGCTAGAGGAATTTCAGACGCCCATCTTGCGAACAGCATAACGACAAGCAGTACAAATAGCCCGTGAATAACCGCTGCGATAGGTGAGGCTGCTCCATTTTTAATATTAGCTGCCGTACGCGCAATGGCGCCTGTTGCGGGTATCCCGCCGAACAAAGGCACGGCCATATTAGCTAAGCCTTGTCCAACAAGCTCCCGATTGCTGTTATGAGCTGTTCCGCTCATACGGTCTGCAACAACCGCAGACAATAATGATTCGATTCCGCCGAGTAAAGCGATCGTCAAGGCCGGAAAGAGCAGCATGCGAATATCGTGCAGCTGAATGTCAAGCCATTGGAATTTCGGCAGTGCGCTTGGGATCGCTCCATATGCAGTACGAATCGTTTCGACATGTGCAGGAAAGAGCAGCATCGCGATTACTGCTGAGGCAATCATGCCAATAAAGGAGCCTGGAATTTTAGGAAGCCAGCGTTGAACCGCCATAATAACTAAAAAGCAAATGATAGCAGTCAAAAGACTGTAGAAATGAACGGATGACAGATGAAGCAGTATTTCTTTCATATTGAGCAAAAAATATTCATGCTTCTCGAGCTGGCCCAAACCAAGTACATTTGGAATTTGCCCGCTGAATATAAGAACAGCTATGCCTGCAGTAAAGCCGATTGTGACGGGACGGGGAATAAATTGAATAGCTTTGCCCACACGCAATAACCCCATCATGATTAATAAAATGCCAGATAGAAAGCCTGCGATTAACAATTCCTTGTATCCATACTGCAGTACGATGGCTAGCAAAACCGGCACGAATGCGCCTGTAGGCCCGCCAATCTGAAAGCGGGTGCCCCCAAACAAAGCGATAATAATTCCAGCGATAATCGTTGTATACAGGCCATACTCCGGTTTAACCCCAACAGCAATAGCAAAAGCCATCCCGAGCGGGATAGCAATCATTCCTACAATTAAGCCTGCAATAAGATCTTTTCTGAACAAATCCCGATTATAGCCAACAAAACGGTCGAGCGCCCTCATGATAAGCACCTTCAATATTCATATATTTGATTATTTGAATATATTAAAGTTACTATACGATGGCTTGACCTGTCAATGCACTCATAATTGAATTACCAATAAAAAAGACCCGCTCTCAACATGCGAGATGGATCGTTTATGTATGGAGTGATGCAAAATTAAATTTACTGTTCATTGCGGAATTCTTCCAACAGGGAAACCGCATCAACCAAATGGTTGTCAAAAATTTGTTTAGCGATTAAAAGCAAATCCTTAATAAGCGGATCCCGCAAGGAATAAGTTACCGTGGTGCCTTCCTTCGTGCCGGTCACTACATTTTTATTGCGCAGCACAGCCAGCTGCTGAGAAACCGCTGATCCTTCTGAGCCCAGAATGGCTTGCAGTTCATTGACACTGCGCGGTCCGTTGCATAGCACCTCTAAAATATGAATACGCATAGGATGGGCCAATGCTTTAAAAAAATCAGATTTGAATTGCTGTATTGATGAACTCATAATATCCTCCTCAGAATTTAAAGCCAGAAACACGTTTTCCGGTGTAATACTATCTTACATTATACATGATCCTGCAAAAGGGGATAGAAGCATATTGCATTCTCAGCTGTTTATGTTTCAAGAAGACCTCCACCCGCCTTGTTAAAGAGACAGGGGAGCCATTTTTCTCTTACACTCTTACAACGTAACTCAACAACCCTATGCGTATCTGCGTTACCTCAAAACGTCTCAATGTATATGAAATTTCATACACAATACGCTGAAGTGACCAAAAAAACACAATTATATATGAAAATTCATACAGAATTGGTGGGCGTTACCTCAAAACGTCTCAATGTATATGAAATTTCATATACATCACGCTGAAATGCCACAAAAAACACAATTGTATATGAAATTTCATACAGAATTGGCCGGCGCCACCCCAAAACGCCTGAAAAACTACCGTTAGTTTGGGGGAGTGCCATCGGGCTACTCCATTCTTCTTGCAATCCTTCCCGAGTTTATCCATTCTTCCCGCAAACTTTCTCGACAAACTTAAAGCCGCCATATTGGCGGCTTTATCCTGACATTGAACGAGCACCTTGCTGTAAAGTTTCAATTTTATCCACTCATACCAGTCGTTATTTCAGCCTTTCTTTTCGCCCTAAAGACAAAGCCTAACAAAGCGAAAATAAGGAACACACTCCCTAGAAACAGGAAAATACTATAAATAGATATATAGTGTATGCTGTATCCGCCCAATGTTGGACCGATCATACTTCCGATGCTGAAATGAATAGACGCGATTACATTGGCAGTCGGCAATATCGCCCGTGGCAAAATATCAGCTGCGTAGGCGAGGCCAAGCGAATAAAACGATCCCACAACGCCTCCCGCAATCGCGAACAGGATGAACAATAATCCTATATTGCTGCCAGCCGCAGGTACCAGGAAAAAGGCCAGCGATCCCACTATTCCGCAGCTGATTAGTACAGGCTTTCTTCCGATTCTGTCGCTCAGCATGCCGAGCGGCAGCTGCAATATCAATCCGCCTATGCCAAATGCCATTAATAAAAGGGATATCCAATGCTGGTCCAATTCAATACGAAGACCATACAGCGGGAAGCTGCTATTCATGGAAGATTCCATCAATCCATACAACAGACCCGGTATAAGCACAAACCACGCAGCGCGATACGTTGCTTTAAAACGATTCTCTTGAGCCGCTTCCTTCTTTATCCGCTCTGGCAGCTCATTCGTAAGCCGCAGCACAAGCAGCAGCACGCTAGTAAAAAACAAGCTGCTTATAATAAACGGAACCGCTTTGCCCAGCGGAAGCAGGTTTATGCCCAGCGGCCCCAAGCTAAAGCCAATCCCGTACGCCATGCCATAAAACGAAATATACTTCCCGCGCCCCTCGGCAGGGCTGGAGCTAATAATCCATAGCTGGGTCGTATAATGAAGCAAACTATCTCCTACCCCTACTATAAACCGCAGCAAAAACCACACCGCCAGCAGCTCAGTAAAAGGAAAAAGTATATTGGCAAAAGTAATAAGCAATATCCCGGCAGTAATAACCTTCTTATAGCCAAAGCGCCTTACAGGCTTCTCGACCAAGAACATCGTACAAAATATCCCGATATACATCGCGGCAGAATTAATGCCATTCAAGCTAGAAGAAACACCCGCTTCCTCAAGCATAATAGACAATAGCGGCAGCAGCATGCCTTGGCTCATGCCAGCCACTATAACGACAAGAAGCAATATAATGAGACGTTTACGAAAGGATAAAGTCGCTGAAGCGATAACATCTGATGACAAAATGATTGCACTCTCCTTGCTTCGATAACAAACTGCAATTTCACCTAACACATTGTATCTTTGCAGGCTGCATCTTGCAAGCAAATCGTCATTACATAATATAGCTTCAAAACAGCGTTAGATGCTTCTCCTTAAATGGCTGAGCACGGTCTTCGGCTTTCTTCCAACTACTAGCTCGCCGTCATCTACATAGCCTTCCTCGCGCCCCGTTAATTCCTGTACAAGCCGTTCTCTCCAGCTTTGCAGTACCGATTGCCACTCCGGGTTACCCGCCAGATTATGCAATTCGCCCGGGTCAACAGTCAGATCAAACAATTGCTCTTCTCCGTTTTGTGAATACCAGATATATTTTTGCATGCCATTTGTCAAATAATGATGCGATAATTCGCCATAGGTGTGTTCCCCGTGCATAAATTCCCGCCAAACGGTGTTTTCTTCTGCCCGGCATAAAGGCAGCAAGCTTTTGCCGTCAACCGATTCGGGAATGGCTGTGTCAGCCGCTTCCAGCAGTGTAGGCATAATATCGCGTAATTCCACCACAGCTTGCTCGCGAAACCCTTTGCCGATGCCTAATCTTCCTGTATAATCGGCCACTATTAAAGGTACTTTCGCACTTCCTTCGTAAGCAAGCGCTTTGCGGAAGAAATGGTGGTCTCCCATCATTTCGCCATGGTCAGAAGTAAATACAACGATTGTGTTATTCAGCACGCCATACTCGTTCAATGCATTCAGCAGTCGGCCGATTTGGTAATCGAGATGTGTAATAAGAGCATAGTAGGCCGCTTTGGCTCGATTGAGGCGGCTTGTGGATATGCTGCCAAATCCGGTCGTTGTATGCTTCGAGCCTGCGCTCGCTATCTCGGGATCAACCCAATCGCCGACGGGTGAATCGGGCATTGGTTCCCCTAAATACATATCAAAATAAGCCTGCGGCGGATCAAATGGCGGATGCGGCCGAACAAAGGATGTCCAAAGAAAAAATGGCTTGCCTGGGTCACGCCTGCGCAAAAAATCAATGGACTCTGTGACCGCCCAATTTGTTGGGTGAAGCCTTTCTTCCAAATGCCAAGGCATAGCAACTGTCGAAGCGTTGCAATCAAGTCCGTTATCCATCAGATCGTAAGAAGCACCAGCTGTTTTTTTCAACCCGTTCAAATAGTCATCACACTCATTATAATGTTCCGCGTACGTATTTCGATCATTATATCGGTTATAGTGCATATAACCGTCATGCAATACTACATGGTGAAAGCCGCATAAACTGCGTGTCGGGTATACATGCATTTTACCTACGCATTGCGTATGGTATCCAGCCCTGGCTAACTCACCGGGCAGCGTATGCTCGTAAGTCCATGGAATATGCTCTTCATAACCTACCCGCCCATGTGATCGCTGGCTCATTCCAGTAAACAGCGCTGCTCTCGCCGGAATACACGTTGGTGTCGCTGAATATGCGCTTGTAAATAGAACGCCATCCTCAGCCAATTTATCTAGATTCGGCGTTTGCACGACAGGATGCCCAAGCACGCTCAAGCAATCGCCCCTCATTTGATCAACGGTTATAAACAGTATGTTTGGTTTCAAAAGTCGTTGCCTCCTTGTAAACAAGATACGCGTATATACCCTCCAATTGGTATTTACGCGTATCTGTTACTATACCTGGTCTAATTATTACTTAACTTTTTTCCACTCCTCATTTGCTTGCTGCTCAATTTTTGTCCCGCCTTGCTGATAATATTTTTCCACGAATTCATCAAACTTCTCAATTGGCCAAACGCCTGTAACGATTTTTACAAAATATTCAGCCCAAAGCTTCGTCTCCAAATCCGGATAATCCAGCTCTGCTGGAACGGTCTTCCAAAATGCATTCGGAATCACATTTTGCGAAGCAACTTCAATAGCTGCGCGTACTTCTTCGGTAGTCCAGCGTCTATCTGTAATAAAAGCCATTCGAATCGGATTATTATAGCCCTTCTTATATAAATCTGCGTAGCTGGTCGTCTGTGTAATTAAGTTTTTCTCTTTATCGTACGTATAGTCTGTTCCTTCAATGCCGTACAGAGCCAGATTAAATCCTCCGCCTTCACTGTCATCAACAAACCAATTCAGGAAACGGAACAATCTTTCCGGATCTTGTGCATTTACAGACAATGCGCGCAGTGGAGCAGCCGCTACTGCATTTACTTGCGGAGTGCCTGATTTACCCTCAGGTCCCTTAGGAGGAGGTATTAAAACAAGCTTGGAAGACGGCGTTGTCTTGTTTAATGCCTCGGACGTCGGGTTCGCTTTGGGATCGACCAGATAAGCATCATTTTCAAATAAGCCTATTTTGGAATTAATAATTTTCTCGTTCAATTGTTTGGATTCCATTACCGGGAAATCAGGGTCGATTAAGCCTTCCTTGTACCACTGCTGCAGCAAAGCGAGCGCTTGCTTCGTTTCAGGAAGTGTGAAGCCTTTCTTGATCTGGCCGTCTCTCTCTATCCAAAAGTTTGGTATTACCCCGTAAGCTCCAAATATAGAATTGAAGCGTGACAGTTTGGTGCCGCTAAAGCCAAAGGTGTCTTTCTTTCCATTTTGATCCGGATCGTCATTAACGAATGCTTTTAGAATGGTATAAAGCTCATCCAAATTTGTAGGCGCTTTCAAATTCAGCGTATCCAGCCAATCCTGTCTGATCAAAATAGAGCCTACATTCGGGCTATTAAATGCTTCCTCTCTCAAACCATTAGGCAGCGCGTAAATCTTGCCATCGAAAGTAACTTGCTCCCAGTAATGCTGCGGAATCAGCTTCATTAAATTAGGAGCAGCTTTTAAATATTCATCAATAGGCTGTACAAGGCCCTGCTCAACAAAGCGGCTTAGCGTCAAAGCATCAATATCGAAAAAGTCTGGAAGCTCACCCGATGAGGCCAACAAGTTCAGCTTCGTATTGTAATCATCGCCAGGCGCTTGCTGGGCAACAAAATCGACGCCTTTCACTCCAGCCTTGGCAGCGGCTTCTGTAAGCACCTTTCTAGCTTCTCCGCCATCAGCCGGATATTCGGCTATTCCGCTATTGCGTAAAAATTGATACGTAATTGCTTTCTCTTCAGCCGTATTGCCTTTTGGTGTTGTTGAATTGGTCGTGCTTCCACAGCCTGCGGCTGTAACAGCCAATACTGCTGTGCAAGCTGCTGCCATTACTCTTTTCCATTTCTTTTGCATACAAAGACCTCCCTATTTATCTCCAAAATATTGGTTAGGATTTAACAGAACCGAGCATAACGCCCTTTACAAAATATTTTTGCAAAAAAGGATAAACAGCAATAATCGGAATAATAGATAGAATAATAGTAGCCGCTATAACCGACTCCGTAGAAGAATCAGACAATTGCCCTGTTTCCTCCGCCAGCTGCTGGCCCGCTATAATTTGTCTGATCAGCAAAGGCAGCGTTGTAAGCGATTTGTCATTCAAATAAATAAGCGCCTGAAAAAAATTGTTCCACAAACCTACCGCAATCCACAATGCCAGCGTTGCCAATACCGGCTTGCATAAAGGAACAATAATAGAAAAGTAAATACGAATTGGATTAGCGCCGTCGATCATAGCCGATTCTTCAATTTCCTCCGGAATTCCGCGAATAAAATTAATAACGATAATGATATTAAATGCGGATGCCAAGTTTGGAATAATTAAAGCCCACAACGTATTTAACAAATGAAGCTGCTTCACAATCAAATATACGGGAATCATACCGCCGCTGAAAATCATTGTAAAGAGAATGACAGTCAGCCATAACTTTTTCCATGGCAGCGTTCTTTTCGCAAGCGGGTATGCCATACTCGATGTTACAAGCAGCGATAATAAAGTGCCCGCAACCGTTATAAATATGGTATTCCCGTAAGCTGTCCAAATATAATCTGAGGAAAGGACGCTTGTATACGCTTGAAAAGTAAAGCTGCGGGGCCAGAAGAAAAAGCCTCCCTGCAATGCTTCCGTCTTTGAGCTTAATGACAGTGATATTTCATGCCATAAAGGATAGAGTGTAATCGCGCTTAGCAGAATAAGGATCAGTCCATTGGAGTAATCAAAAAGTCTGGATAAATAATGTTTTCTCATAGTCACCTCACCATAATCCGCGCTCACCCAAACGTCTGGCCACGCCATTGGTGATCAACAGCAACAGCAAGCCTACGATGGATTGGAATAATCCGGCGGCTGTAGCAAATGAATATCTGCCCATCGTTAAACCTGTCCGGTACACATAAGTATCCAGTACATCCGATACATCGAAAACGAGCGGATTATACAAAATGAAAATTTGCTCAAAACCTACATGCAGAATTTGTCCAGTGCGCAAAATGAGCAGAATAACAATGGTATTCGTTATTGAAGGAAGCGTAATATGCCGTACTAGCTGGAATCTGTTCGCCCCGTCTATCCGAGCGGCTTCATACATTTCCGGATTTATGCTTGAAATAGCCGCCAAATAAATAATGGTTCCCCATCCGATTTCCTTCCACATCTCGCTAATTACCAGGAACCCGCGGAATGATCCAGGATCCATTAATGGGGAGGTTTTCATGCCGAGAAAGCTTAATATCCCGGAACCGGAGGAAAATAAAGAGAACATGATTCCACCCAAGATGACCCAAGACAAAAAATGCGGAAAGTATACAATCGTTTGTACAATTCGCTTAAAGGTCGCATTGTATACTTCATTCAATAACAGAGCCAACAGGATGGGGGCTGGAAAGTTGAATACAAGCTTATAAATACTAATGATGATCGTATTTTTCAGTGCTGTCCAAAAGTCCGGAGCATCAAATAAAATACGGAACCATTTCAGCCCGACCCAAGGACTGTTCATAATCCCTTCCAGCAATCGGAAATCTTTGAATGCGATCATAATGCCTGCCATAGGCCAATAATGAAATATCGCAAAGTATACAAGGCCCGGCAGTAAAAGCGCAAAATAGTATTTGTGCTTGCCCCATTCTTTCCAATGTCTTCTTATATTCCATACCGATTTTTGTCTTGTTGCGGGAGCTGAAGACACTGCTTTCACAAGTAATCCTCCTTTTTCAGTAGTGGTAGAAAGTTTGCCATATGCATATGGTTACGCTTTCATCGTAAAGGTCCCCTAAAAGACAGTAAATCCCCACTCTGCGATTAGAATGGGGAAAAACCGCTATAAATCATGTTACGACGAAAACTTTACATCGATATCGAAAAGGCTACATGACCTTTTTGCGATATTCACCTGGTGTAATTCCTTCATATTTTTTGAAAAATCGGATAAACGTGTGCACATCATTATATCCGATCGCCTCACTAATAGTTTGCAAAGATTTGCTTGTATCCAGCAGCAGCTTTTTGCCTTCCTGCAGACGATATTGGGTCAAATATTCAAGCGGCGGCTTTCCTGTTTCCGCTTTAAACAGCCGGCCTAGATGGCCGCTGCTAATACCTACAGCTTCCGCTACATCTGACATAGCTATATTGCGGTCGTAATTCTTTTCCATATACATAATTGCTTCCTGAATATACGGCGGCGTGCTCGTCTCGCTGCGGATCTCGTGAATATAATCGATCATCGAATAAATAGCAGAATGAATATAAGCTTGCAATTCCGCGCTGTCCTTGTATTTTTCCAAATTTAGCAAATTAACCTCGCCCATTAGCTTTCCAATGTCATAGCCTTCTTCGACAAGTGAACTGAGCATATGGCTCATTAGCATAACTATCATTTGCTGCAATTTAGGCTGCGAATAGTGGTTTTGATGAATATATTTTTCGAACAGTTGCGATACCAGTTTTTCTGCCGCTTGCCGATCTCCCGCCAATATGATGTTAAGCAGCAGTTTTTGGTAAGATGCCGGGTAATCAAATTCCAGCTCTTCGCGCTCTCCGTCGGCATATACGATCTGAGAATTAGAGCTGGCCCAAAACGCTCTATAAGTGACAGCACGGCGAGCCAGCTCATATGCTTCGTACACCTGCCACAATGGCCGAATGCCGCCTGCCACGGCATGAAGCGACACTGCCCAGCGATTATAAGCTTCGTGCTTGATTTGGCCAAAGCATTGCTCCAAACGCTCTTGTTCCGCAGCTTCCAGCTGATCTGAAGAAAAATTGACAATAAAGCCAAACATGCTGCGATCCAGAATGGAACCGGCAACAGAAAATCGAGCAGCCAGCAATTCCTCTGCCAAGCTGTACAAATAAACGTCATTGCCTTGATCCTGAACACCGGCTTCGACGACAATAAGCAGCACAAGAAAATTCGGATGCTCAAAGCAAATGCCCATACGGGCGAATTGCTCAATAATGGCGTTGTCCTTGGGCTGTCGATGGCGCAGCAGCTCCTGCACCATATGCTCTCGAATAATCGGTTTATTCTGATCGACTGTCGTAATAAGATGCCCAATTGCATGATCCACAATATTATACGCATCAGCCTTAATCGTACCAGACGGCCGGGCTACATACTCCCTTAACCGCTCCGCCAGCCTTCTCCATGGATCGAACAGAATAGAAGCAAACAAATAAGATACGCCTAGCCCGGCCAGCAAAATGGCCAATAATATCATGAACGCCTGCCCAATATCCGCTTGCATCTGCTTGCTGTATATCGTGTATGGAGTTAGCTGCAGCAGCGTCCAGCCATATGGCTGAACCTTGTAAGCCGTTACAAAATAACGCGCATCAGGCAACGAAATCACTTCTGTCTTCATTTCCCCATTGTCCAAATGCAAGGCTAATTGTTCGGCATTCAGCCCTGTCTGCGCGCCTGAAACCAATTTATTCTGCGGGTCCAGCACTATAATTGTATCGGCCGTTTCTCCAGCAGCAGGAGAATTAAGTACTGCTTTCATAAAGCTGCCCTTCTGAATATCGATAATAAGCATGCCAAGCGGAAGCTGTGAAGTTGCTGGGATAGATCGAGCAAATGACAGCATCTCTGCATCTGGCATACCACCGCTTCCTTTTACCGTACGAATCCCAGTCCACGATACATGCTTTTCAGTTGCTTCTTTTCTTAAACCCGCTATGAAATCGCTGTCAAAATAATGCGCACTGTCATATATTCCTTCGTTAGTAGTCAACACTTTTTCATTTTGGTAAATATGAAGGGCAAGCGAAGAAATAATCGAGTTCGACGTTGTCCATCCACGAAGCTGCTCTTTAATAACGGAATAATCATAGATCGACAATCGATATGGCTCTTTCAATAAATCGTAGATCGAAGGCGTTAAAGACAACTGGATCGCCAATTGATCGACATTGGCGATCAAGCTGTCCAGACTGCGGTTCATTTGATTCAGCTGATTGGCGGAATGCTCTTCAATGGTTTGGACCAGTTGATTCGATGATCTGTATAAGTTAAAAGCAAGAAAGAGAACCGCTGGTATAAGTATTGTCATAAAAAACAGCATTAGATGTTTGCGGAACAATTTCCTCGGACTCTGCAGCATATCCGATCCTCCTCGCGGGACAGCCTCATGTATTCTAATTATAATACCATGAGGCCATCGCGCAAGTCATACCTGCGTATCTCATAAAAACTACTTACTCACCTATTTACTTCCACTTTCTTTTTCACTTCATTTTGTTGTGAAATTTCTTTTACAGTCAGGCGGTGCGGTCATCCATGACCGTAATAAACCTTCGAATCGCTTCATTCACAGCTGATTGCTGCTCTATAATCAGACAATGCCCCGCTCCATTAATCAGGATGACCTCTGAATCTTGCAGCGTTTTTTTGACACGCTCCATCACTTTATTTGCCTTGTAAATTTTCTCCTCATCCCCTACAAGGAACAGAACCGGCGCTGAAAGCTTGCTCCAAGCTTCCTTGCTAATGACTCGCGGGACAACCGGAAGCTGCGAGCGGCCGTGTGTATAGGCGGCGATTACCAAATCCATCACATGCGGCGGCAGGGAAAAACCTTTCGTGCAAAACCAATCCCACGCTCGGCGTATGCGATCAGGCTTAGGCCATAGCATCGCAGGATAGACTTTTCGGAGCAGCCTCAGAAATGGGATGGGCAAAAATGTCGCCACAGGCGCAAGCAGCACCAGCCGTTCGATTCGCTCTGGCCGCGCTGTAGCATAATTTGAACAGAGCCAGCCTCCCATGGAGTGACCGATAAAGGCCGGCTTTTCAAGCTTAAGCCCAACCAATAATTGATCCATCCAAAGCACAGCATCCTCTGGCGTCCGAATTTGTTTAATCACCTTACTTTTCCCGAAATCTCCTGGCGTATCAATACAAAAAACACGGCAATCCGTCAGCGCTTCAATGGTCGGGTACCACAATGCCGAATTGCTCGTCATGCCATGAAACATTAAGACGGGCTTCCCTTCTTCAGGTCCGCAAGCGATCACATGACACAAGCCGAATTCAGTCTTGATCTCCATCGTTTCATATGGACCTGGCCAGTACGTCATAAGCTTCTCGTAACAATCTGCAAACAGCTTTGAGCCTGCTTCACTTTTAAATATAGGCAATTCACTCAAGGCTGTACTTGTCATTGGCTTTCCCCCATCTCGGATGGCATAAGTGCAGATCGGCAAACCGTCAATATAAACTCAAATTGCTTGGCTAATTGTATGTTTTCAAAACCGTTGATCATACTTTCTAAAAAGAGTCCGTCAAGCAACGAAATGAGCCAATGCACAAAAGTTTCCAGGGGCTGTGACGGATAAAGCTCCCCCCGCTGTACGCCATTATTTAAAAAGGTAAAGATGTTATTATACACAGCCTCATACCGTTCATCGATAAGCTTGCGCCGCTCCTCTTTTCTCCGGCCGGCAATAAAGTATTCATACAAGCAAGGTGCTAGACTAGCATCTACCTCCCGTATACGTTTTTCTTGCTCCTTCATGAATTGTACAAATGCGCTCCATGTACTGCTATCTGACGCGAAATTCAAAGCCATATTGTTATACTCACGACGAAGCAAATCAAGAAAAATATCTTCTTTATTGGAGTAGTAGAGATACACACCTCCGAAGCTCCTGTTAGAGCCTGTTACGATATCGCTCATGGAAGCCGCTTCATATCCTTTTTCTATGAAAACATTTCGTGCGGTATTCAAAATATCCATTCGAACTGCTTCTTTTTTTTGTTGTGTAATTTTAGGCATATAAAATATCTCCGATCCTAAATTAAAACGAGAGTAGTCTCTTTTATTATAAAGAGAGCACTCTCCTTTTACAATGGCCAAAGATCATGAAAAGTCATCTCGCAGGAGGTAATTATGGGCAGATTAGTTCATTTTGAAATTCATGTCGACGATGCGAAGCGCGCCAAAAAGTTTTATGGCGAGGTGTTCGGGTGGACGTTCGAGGATTGGAGCGATTACGCTGTGGCAAGGCTATTATATAGATACAGAAGGCAATATTTTGGGCATTCATCATCCAGATGAGAATGCCAAATAACTTAGCCCATATATGATGATTATAAAACCCAGTCCGCGCGAGGTCTGGGTCTTCATTTTCTAAGCAGCTATAGTGAAAATTCCGTTACGCCTTTTTTATAGGCGTATTTAAGTGTATATGTTTCTCCGTTTTCAAAAGGCATAGTAGCCATTTTTATGCGTGTATAATCCAGCCTGTACTCCTTTAAAACTCTCTTAATTAAAGCAATGCTTCTTGCTTCATCTGTAACAACGCAAAAAATGTTAAGTGCATATTGATTTGGATCAGACACACATTTTCCCATATCAAAGCCGTCCACATAACCAAGCTCTGCATTAGCTAAAAATAAATCTAAATATTCAATCACTTTATTTTTCAACCATTCATCACGTTGATTCCCCTTCGCGCTTTTCATCGGAAACTGTACAACTAACCAAAGCTTTTCACTCATCTCCTACACCTAACTTTCCTGTTGATAAAAATTAACGTACTCCTAATGTCCAAAAAAAGCAAGCTGAATAAAGAATAGAACTGCGAACAAATAAAAGATAGGATGCACCTCGCGCCACTTGCCCCTAACTGCCTTTAAGATCGGATATGTAATAAAACCGACACCGATGCCGGTTGCAATGCTATAGGAAAAAGGTAAAATCACGATAATTAAAAACGCTGGGAAGGCAATCTCAAAGTCGCTCCAGTCGATTTTCGATACAACATTAATCATAAGAAAACCGACAATAATCAACACAGGCGCCGTAATGGCAGGAAATGTGGCAAGCACTGCAATAACTGGAGAAAAAAATAACGTAAGTCCGAGCAGAATGCTAACAGTAACAGCTGTCAATCCCGTCCTGCCGCCAACCGCAACCCCTGCACTGGATTCAATGAACGCCGAGGTCGGGCTTGTTCCCATTACTGCCCCCGTCGTAGTCCCAATCGCATCAGCGAGCAGCGCTCCTCGTGCGCGTGGGAACTTTCCGCCCTTCACCAGACCCGCCTGTTCCGCCACACCAAGCATCGTACCGGTTGTGTCGAATAAGGTTATAAGCAGAAACGTAAAAATAATCGCATAAAGCCCATTAGCAAATACGCCACCAATATCCATCTGAAAAAAAGTCGATGATAAGCCGCTTGGCAGAGCGACTAGCTTTTCAGGCAGCTTCAGCAGCCCGCTGACTCCTGCAATTATGCCGGTAATCAGCATCCCAATAAATAAGTAGCCTTTTACACGGAAAGCCATTAATATCAGCGTTATTATCAGTCCGACAATGGTGAGTATAGCCTGGGGTTCAACAAGTGAGCCCAACGTCAGCAAAGTAGCCGGCGAGCTCACAATAATGCCGGAATTTTGCAAGCCAATAAACGTAATGAACAATCCGATCCCAGCTGTAATCGCGTGCTTCAAGCTGGCCGGGATCGCATCCAAAAGCATAAACCGAAAAGATGTTAACGACAGCAAAATAAACAGCACCCCTGCAATGAATACCGCTCCAAGCGCAGTCTCCCACGAAACGCCTTTGCCGCCGACGACACTGAATGCAAAGTAAGCGTTCAGCCCCATTCCCGGTGCAATGACAATCGGATAATTAGCAGCAAGTCCCATAATAAGCGTCCCTATAATGCTCGCTAATACGGTAGCTACAAACACCCCGTTAAAATCCATCCCCGCTTGGCTAAGTATGCCAGGATTTACAATAACGATATACACCATCGTAAAAAAGGTGGTAATTCCCGCCAACAGCTCTGTTCGAATAGATGTGCTGCGTTCTTTGAACTTGAACCACGATTCCATATCTCTTTTCCTCCATACAAGGATAAACACAAAAACCTAACTAGGTATAGGTTATGTAAAAGTACATACAACCTATACTCGTAGTTAGGAATAATTTCCTTGATGAAAATGCTAGCCCTTAACAGCACTGCTGTATGCACCTTTAATGAAAAAGTTTTGGAACGCTACAAATACAATCATAATAGGTAAAAGGGCGATCATAGCACCTGCCGATACTAGCCTCGTGTTGGTAACAAAAGTTCCCTTTAAGTCGTATAATCCGACGGTTAACGGATATGTTTTGGGATCCTGTAAAACTAGAAGCGGCCATAAAAAGTTGTTCCAGGCACCTATGAAGCTTAATATTGCAAGTGTAGCCAGCATTGGCTTTACCATAGGTATCAATATATACCACCAAACCTGCCAAGGCAAAGCTCCATCAATAATTGCCGATTCATCAATATCCTTGGGAATGCCTACAAAAGCCTGTCTCAATAAAAAGATGCCAAACGCAGATACAGCCCCTGGAAGTATGACCCCTGAAAAGGAACCGATAAGATTTAATTTATCTAAAATCAAATAAATGGGGATCATCGTTACTTCACCTGGAATCATCATGGTCGCAAGTATAATTAGAAATACCGTATTTTTCCCCTTGAAATTCATGCGTGCTAACGGAAATGCAGCTAACGAACAAAATAGTACTGGCAGCAGCACACCCCAGAACGCTAATATTGTGCTATTCCACAAATATAACGGGATAGGGAGTGAGTTCCAGACGGTTATAAAGTTTTCAAATGTAATATTTTCGGGAATAAATTTAGGCGGAAATGAAAAAATCGCTTCGTTTTGCCCTTTTAGTGCGGTGGAAACCGACCATAAAAAAGGAACAATCGTAATAACAGCTACTAGCGTTAATAAAAAATAAGAAACGATATAGCGTGTGATTTTCATACTAGTAAGTGATCTTCTCATTTTTATACTAGGCTTTTTGGTTGTCATTGTATTTGTCTGCATGCAGCCACCTCCTTAAGACGGGCGATCCAGGGCTCTTTTGTTAATTAATGTAATAATCAAAATAATAATAAACAATATAAAGGAAACGGCGCTCGCATACCCCATTTCCAATTGCTTAAATGCCTTATCAAACACGAGATAGACGATAGTTGTCGAAGACCCGATCGGTCCGCCCTCCGTCATTGCCAGCATAAGTGTGAATTCCTTGAAGGCTGACATCGTTGACATAACGGTTATAAAGAAAATAATAGGTCTCAGCATCGGAAACGTAATGTAAAAATGTTTTTGCCTAAAGCCTGCACCGTCCAATTCAGCAGCCTCATACAAATCGGTTGGCACGGACTGCAAACCAGCTAAGTAAAATAGCATATAATAGCCTAACCCTTGCCAAATAGTAACTAGTGCTAAGCTAATCATGACAAACTGTTTGCTGGTCAGCCAGTTGATCGGCGCGATGCCAAATAAGCTTGCGACATAATTAAAAATCCCGTCACTAGCAAAAATCCAATTCCACAAAATCGCTGTAATTACAACAGAGACAAGTGCAGGAAAATAATAGACCAGACGATAAAGCTTTATCCCGATCAGCCTTTGATTGACAAGAATCGCGATAAACACAGGAAGCACGACCAGTGCAGGCGTTACCAATATCCAATAATAGAAGGTATTGCCTAAAGCGCTCCAAAACTTCTTATCATTAAATGCTCTAATAAAATTATCTATCCCCACCCAATCTACAGGCTCAAATACATTGTAGTTTGTAAAGCTAAGTACAAGCGCCGCAAGAGCTGGGATTAAACTGAACGTTGCAAGCAATAATCCGGCCGGTGCGAGAAACATCCATGCGTGTCTTGCTTTGTACATGCAACCTCTCCTCACATAGGTATTTCTGCATTTGGATAAAGGTAAGGCATCCACTATGCTTATGCACCGATGAATGCCTTACAACAATTTCTAAATTTTCACACTAAATGAAAGGTCAATTTATTTCGTTTGTAATAGTTCATTAATGCGTGCCTCAGCATCTTCAATCGCTTTTTGCGGGTCTTTATTTTCAAGCAATACGCGTTGGAATTCTTCATTGACCGCTTTATTAATTTCGGAAATATTTTCGACAGGCGCGAACATATCTTTAGCGCGCTCTAACTGCGCAGCTGCGTAAAACTTGCCTTTTTCTGACGGATCTTCAGAATTTTCGCCTTGTGTAAAATACTCATCCGCTGCAGCTTTCTTGACAGATGGAAGGATTGCGACGATCTTGCTGAATTCGAGTTGGCTTTCAGCATTCGTAACAAATTTAGCAAACGCCAACGCCTCTTTAGGCGCCTTTGATTTGGCTGATACGGCTATATTCATAATGGCAATATGATAATAGCCAGACGTTCCTAGAATGGAAGGAGCGGCATCAGACTTTTTGTAAACTTCAGGCGCCAAATCATTAACCTGACGGAAAAGCTGAGGACCTGTGCCCCACCATGCCATTTTCTCTTGTGCATACCATTCATTTGGTTTCGCTTGCCCTAATAAAATTTCTCTTGGAATAAGACCTTTATCAAATCTTTCTTTAAATTGCTTAAATACTTCAACGGCTTCGGGTGTGTTGATAGCAGCACTCTTGAGGTCACTTGAAACTAGAGGAATTCCGTTTTGCGGAAGGTATAAATGAATATCCTTTGGCGTATTTCCATATACGCCTAATTTCTCATAAAGCACTTCTGACATTTGCCAAGCTTCTTCATCTGTAGCAGGCGGGTGATCAAATCCGGCTTTTGCCAGCAATTCCTTGTTGTACAACATTCCGCCAGTAGATAAATACCAAGGCAGCGCATAGGTTTTATTTCCTAAGTTGCCCGCTTCCCATACGCCTTCAAAGAAGTCATCCTTTACATCTGCAGCTTTTTCAGTGAGATCAGCAACTGCTCCAACAGCTGCCAGCTTCTTTAAGTAATCCG
Organism: Paenibacillus sp. IITD108; assembly: GCF_036541265.1. Taxonomy (NCBI): domain Bacteria; kingdom Bacillati; phylum Bacillota; class Bacilli; order Caryophanales; family Paenibacillaceae; genus Paenibacillus; species Paenibacillus sp. IITD108. The sequence goes on from NZ_JAZHCT010000019.1 coordinate 89,595, forward strand.
TATTCAAATTCAATACATCTGCCAGCTGCTTAGAAGCCGCTGCAGTCAATACACGCTGTTCAACGGTATCATACGGAATATCCTCCCATATGACCGTTACACCTTCATTCTCTGCTTCAAATTGATCAATTAATCCGTTAATGTAATCATCGAAAGTAGGGCTTAATGAAATGGTCCAAAATTTAATTTCAACATTTTTCTTCGATCCACCAGCGTTAGCACAGCCTACAATCAGTACCAAACATAACGCAACCAATACAGTTGAAAGCCCTTTCATTTTTACCAATGGTCTCATTCCCCCTTTTTTTCAAACATTAATAAATACATGATAATTCTTACAGATATTCCTGATACTGATTCTATTTAAGTCCACTTGCTCTGTCAATACGTTCCACCCTGATTTATAAAAAAAATTACTTTTTAATTTGTAAATGGCGGCATTTTTTTTCACCGAAAGATAAATACTCGCTAAAACCAAGGATACACGGCTCCGCCGTCCTTTGGACTGGCGCGTTTACCGTTGAAATATAAGAAAAGATATAAGGTTACAAAAACTTATACTTTCTTATTATTAAATAAACCCAGCCTGAGTTACAGGCCGGGTTTGGAATATAATGATAAATCTATTTAGGGATATTCTTATTTCTTTCATCTCAATGTTCCCTCGCATATTCAGCGCTTTCTTTTATACGAGCAATATCATAGCCAGTCGGGTTTTGGAAAGGACGAAGTCCAAATTTCGGCGCCACTGCAAAAATATGATCAAAAATATCCGCCTGAATCGATTCGTATACTCCCCAATTAATATCATTGGCAAATGCGTATATTTCCAGAGGCAGCCCATTTTCGCCTGGCGCCAGCTGTCTGACAATCAGCGTCATATTCTGATGAATTTTCGGATGATTTCTGAGATACTGCTGTATATACACTCTGAACACGCCAATGTTCGTAAGATGTCTTCCGTTCACCTTGCTTTCCGTATTAATCTGGTGTTTTAGGTTATATGCTTTGATTTCCTCTACCCTTGTCGTGATATATTCAGTAAGATAGTGAATTCTCTGAAATTGCTCAAGCATTTCCTCCGTACAGAAAGTAATACTATTCGTATCGATATATACACTTCGTTTAATTCTTCTGCCGCCTGATGCCTGCATCCCTCTCCAGTTTTTGAACGAATCTGAAATGAGCGCATAGCTCGGGATCATCGTAATCGTTTTATCGAAATTCATGACCTTAACCGTGTTCAAAGTAATGTCGATCACGTCACCATCGGCATTATATTTGGGCATCTCAATCCAATCTCCTACACGCACCATATCATTGGAGGATAATTGAACACCTGCCACGAGTCCTAATATGGAGTCCTTAAAAATAAGCATTAGAACAGCTGACAATGCACCTAGTCCGCTAAGAATAATAAGCGGGTTCTGACCGATGAGATTCGAAATCACCACAATGCCGCCGATAATAAATAGAACAATCTTGATAACCTGAATGTATCCCTTGATCGGCCTGATCTTGGACACTTCAAATGAGCGGTAAATCGCCTCGAAAGCGTTGAGCAGCGCATTAAATACCGCGATGGTTACGATAATTATATAAGTTACCGCAGCTTTTTCAATCAAAGTCTGATAGGCTGGAAACATTGACGCAGAGTTATAAATTATAATCGCCGGCACGATATGCGACAGCTTGTGGAACACTTTTTTCTCTACAATAATGTTATCCCATGTAAACCGGTTGTTATTAACGATATGAATGATCGTCTTTAGCACGATTTTTTTTGTTATGAAATTAGCCAGTATGCAGACCAAAGCTATCAATATAATCATAGTTATATTCGAAAGATAACCAATGGCTTGCTCAGTCATTCCATAATCATCCAGCTGTTTTTTTATAAATCCCATGGTTTGCTCGCCCAAGCCATTTCCGTCCAGCTGCTTTTTTAATAAATCCATGGTTTCCTCCTAATTCTTGTACATTGGCCTACTATTATAGAGGAATTTTAGTTGTTAAGCAATTTTTCATGGTTACTACTAATAAAACACCTTCAAGGTTGATTACATGTCTTACGACATGCTTTCAAACTCTTGAAGGTGTTTACTATATGGTATGAGAAATACTCTAATCATTGAGGCTAGGAGATGATATTTGACGTTCCTTCTTTGGTCTTTAATTTAGCAATAAGTTTATCTCCTTCTACGTCCAGGTTCGGCAGCAAACGATCTAACCATTTTGGCAGCCACCAGGCCTTATCACCGAAGACCGCCATGACAGCAGGAACTAGTGCCATACGAATGATGAAAGCATCGATTAGAATACCAACAGCAAGCGCAAAACCAATTTGTTTGATCATAATATCATGGGCGAAGATAAAGCCCGCAAAGACAGACACCATAATCACGGCTGCAGCTACTACAACGCGGCTAGCTTGATCGTATCCGTGAATAACACTCTCCGTCCCGTGATGCCCATGAACGTAGGATTCGCGCATAGAGCTCACAAGAAAAACCTGATAATCCATCGCGAGCCCATACAGAATGCCTGTAACCATGATCGGCATAAAGCTTAACAGCGGACCACCCGTGTCGAAACCAAAGAAGGCATGCAGCCATCCCCATTGATACACGGCCGTAGTGACACCGAAGGTGGCAAGAATACTGAGAAGAAAACCGACCGTCGCTTTGACCGGAACAATTATGGAACGGAATACCAGCAATAAAATAATAAGCGAGAGAATGACGATAATTCCCACGTAAAGTGGAAACACCTCAGCCAGCCTCGACGACATATCAATGTTGATCGCTGTAAATCCAGTTACCCCAATCGAGACATCATTCGCCTGCGCCATGCTGGAGTCCGAAGCGCGAAGCTCTTGTACCAGGTTCTTCGTCTCAGTGTCAGTTGGGCCTGTTTCCGGAATAAGACTTATAATGGCCATATCGCTAGTTTGGTTCAAGCCCATAAGGCTGACCAACGAAACATTGTCATGATTCTGCAACTCATGAACCAATAAGCCTAGTGTCTCGGGTGATAGTATATCCGAGGAGCCCTGAGGTTCGACAACCAATAGCAACGGGCCGTTGAAGCCCTCGCCAAAGCCATCTGAAATCGCATCATAGCTTTGTCTTGCTGGGGTATCCAAGTTCGCCGTCGCACCAGAAGGAATACCCATTTCCATTTTTGTCACCGGAATTGCCGCCAATCCAAGGAGCACTATGACGCCGACAATAATGATCCAGCGGCCTTTCACAACTGCAGTTACCCAGCGCTGTGCAGCCCTATTACGAGTTTGCTGTGCAGCATTACTGCTCTTCAAACGAGCTTTTGCCGAACAGATTCGCTCACCTACCAGGGCAAGCAGAGCCGGCAACAGGGTGAGGGCAACCAATACATTAACAAGAACTGCCAGAGCCGCTACAAGCGCCATCGCAGATAAGAAGCCAATTCCGATCACAAGCATGCCGCATAAAGCAATTATGACGGTTAATCCGGCAAAAAACACAGCACTTCCGGCAGTGCCGACCGCTCTGCTCGCAGCTTCCTGGGCGCTAAGTCCCTGTTCGAGAATCATGCGGCGCTGACGGTTTACTATAAACAGAGAATAGTCGATGCCAACAGCGAGCCCAACCATAAGCGCAAGGACAGGCGTAAGATCGGTCATATGGAACATTTTCGAAAAAGCATAAGCTCCTCCTACACTTATCCCAACTCCCATAAGAGCAGTCATAAGCGGCAAACCTGCTGCAACAACTGAACCGAGCGTCATGAAAAGCACAACAGCAGCGACGACAATGCCGATTGCTTCTGTCGAACCAATGGCTGGCTTGCTCATAAGCGAGTCGCTTGGCAATGCCGTGATTCCAGCCTTCTCAACAGCTTTAGCAGCTTCGATGACAGAGTCAGGAACCGAATCCGGCAGTGACATTTGTTGCACGGTGAATTGGAACTGGAACAAAGCAACGCTGCCATCAGAAGCAAGCATCACGCCAGGTATCGGCATGCCATTAACGATCAGCGGACTAAAGGGAGGCATTTCACCAGCAGCTGCTTGTGCGGCTTCATTTCCTTGGGCAGCGTCACTCGTCGAAACCCCGGCTTTTGCAGCCAATTCTATAGGATTAATGACATATTCAAGGTTATATACCTTATTAACAGCTTCGGCGATAGATCCTAAACGTTCCTCTGTGTCCAAGCGTTCACCTTGAGGCGCCTTAAACAAGATGCTTGCTTGTCCTCCAGAAGCTTCCGGCAGTTCTTTCGCTAACTGGTCCAGCACCTTCTGAGACTCCGTGCCCTCTATTTTCATTTCGGAACTGACATGTATGCCATTGACACCGAGAATAGCGAGAACAATCCCGAGAATTGCAATCCAACTGATGATGAAGTACCAGGGTTTCGTATATGCTGACTTGCCTAATTTATATAAAAAAGTGGACATATGGCAGAATTTCTCCTTTACCTACTAGAATTACGATGACAATACGCTAAAAACCGCTGCGCAAACAGTTGAACATAGTGTCTAAATATTGGTCGAATGTGACAGCGTCAGCAGCTTCGGCGGTTGAATGTTCTGGAAGATGCACGTTCAGGCTGCCGTCCAGCAAGGGCATTACGGCCCCATAAACCGCGCCGGTAAGAAGATGGGTATATCCTTCGGGATAACGTCCGCGAGACAGCTCGTTTAACATTTCCAAAGCGTTTTTTTGCAAACCATAAAATGCGCTGAGGATATACGGCTCTAGTGTGGGGTACTGTTTCGAAAGTGACACGAGCTGGCGTAATTTGCGGATATGCTCTGCCGTCAATTGCAGTTTCATCAATTGGTACAGGCTGTCTAGCAAGGACATCTCCTCGTCTAATGCCTCTATCCATTGAATGACTTCATCCGCTCCCTTAAAGTTAACGGCAGCTGCAGCCACCGCTTCCTCCTTGCAGGAATAATAATTAGCGAACGTTCTCCGAGAGTAGCCAGCCTGCTGAACGATATCTTCCACGACGAAGCCATCAAGCCCCCTCTCCTGGGCAAGTGCGAACGCTGCATCGGCTAGCGCATTCGCGGTTGCTTCCCTTTTCATATCCCGTAGGCTATATTTTTTCATTATTAACCGACTACGCGTACACCTCATTTCAGAAGTTAATAGTAATATATATTCGATAATTGCTCTTTTCTATTATTGCCCAATGGGCAAAGTTGCACAACGGGCAATTGTTACAGTTTTGTGGCGGTCGCAGTCTATATATTAATGAAAAATAAAAAGCACTCAAGGCCAAGACCTTGAATGCTTAGAGAACGAATTCAATTAATATTATTCCTTCCAGCTTTCGATTCCAGTCTCGAATTGCTCGAATGCATGCGGAATCGAAGCTTCCATAATGTCTGAATAATACTCGTAACCTTCAGGTACATCAGTCCATTTCATTCCAGCCTCGATATGCCACGGGTTACGGTTGAGCAGCTTGTTAAAGATCCGAATAGCTTCCACTCTTGTAATCGGCTGGTTTGGATTGAACGTATGCTGCGTGAAATCAGACAGCGCACCCTGCTTTTCTGCCGTTGCAATGGCCTGTTCAGCCCAATGTCCTGCTACATCCGTATATGTGCTCTCTGTTGCAGCATCCCATTTATACACATTCGCAAGGATCTGCGCGAATTCTGCACGCGTAATTTGCTTCTTCGGCTTGAACGTATTATCGCCGGAACCTACCATCCATTTATTATTAGTTGCAACGGAAATAGCATCTGTTGCCCAATGGTTTGCGCTTACGTCCGAATACGATACTTGGTTGGAGCTCGCAGCAGATGTATACAAACGGGACAAAATTGCAGCAACCTCAGCACGGAGAATGCCGCGATCCGGCTGGAAAGTTCCATCAGGATATCCAACCATATACGGGCTATGGTCACCTGCAGCTTTTACTTTTGGCTGTGCTGAGAAGCTGAATTTTACAATTGTATCACCGACATGGATGATTCCATCTTTAATAAAGCTGTCATCCCCAAAAGCTTCCTCGCGCTTGTCGTTGCGGCTATCGAAAACGACGTATCCATCCTTCTCGCCTAAGAAGTAGTAATCGCCATCTGCGTAAACCATCCAGCCATATTCACCGCTGTCAGAGCTGATTTGCGGGTTATGGTTTTTGTTTGGTGAAAAGTCTGGCAGTTCAGGCAGATTAACTAGCGTTCCAGGCACTCTGCCTTTGGAACGGTTCAGCTCTGTATCTGCCCAATACAGTTTCATATTCACATCTGTAACAGGCTTATTGGTGATCGTGTCGAGAATCGTGCCGTACGGATCTACCAAATCAACCGATAAACTTGCTTTTCCATCACTGTCAACAATCAGCTTGCCTGCAGGGCCGGCCAGCTTTTCCCCGTTTGGCGCAATAACGTTCATCGATAATTTGTATTCGCCAGGCGCTACTTTCGGAAGTGTGAAGCTTCCGTCTTCATTCATTTCAATTTTCGGCACATTCATTTCTTGGCCGTTTGCCGATATTATTTTTCCAGTTACATTCAAGTTATCTCCGATTAACTTCGTAATCTTTTCCTGAACGACTTTTCCTCCGTTCGCTTGGTCAGAAACGATGACATCGGCTTTCATTGTAGGCGTTTCAACTACATTCACATAAGGCGCTACTGGTTTAACTGTAACCACATTGGACGGGCCTTCATATGGACCCGAAACAACCGTCAATCGAATATGATACGTTGTGCCATTCGTTAATCCAGTTACCGTTGCGCTTGTAGAAGATGCATCAAGCACCTCTGATGTAACAGCAGGCGTAAATGTGTTACCATCTGTGGATTGTTCGACGATAATGTCCGTCGCTCCCAATAAAGCAGGGAAACTCAAAGTAACCTGCCTATTGCCTGCAACAGCTGACAGATTGCTTACAGGTGCAGGATCCGCTGCTTTAACAAAAACAGTAAAAGTTTTTTCACTTGTCAGACCGCCCTCTGTAATCGTTGCCTTCAAGGTCACATAAGTTCCTGATTGAGCAGTAACCGGTCTTGTTACGTTTCCATCCTGATCGATAACAGAAGGCTGATCCGAAGACCAGATTGTAGTAACATTCTCACCCTGTTGCAGAGTAATGTTGTTTCTTACCGAATTTTTTGTATCACCGGAATTAAACAAAATATCAGTGTTGTCTTCTGCTGTTTCAATAGCGTGAATAGCCTCTTTGTAATCGTTAATAATTTGCTCTGCTACTCGGTTAGCGATTGCTTCAATAATATCTTCAGCTGATTCGCCAGAGTTGACATATAGTCCGCCTTTATCAATTTCGTCAATAAAATCTTGGCTGATTTCACTGAATTCTTCATCGGATATACCAACATATTGTAAATCGTGGCTATTGAATGAACCCTTCAAATCGTCCAGTTGCTCAGTAGGATCTTCATTAATGTTAACGACGTAGCGCAAAGGCGAATAAGTATCCCACGCGATATCCTTTACAGCTTCGCCTAATGTTTTGGTAGAGGTGGAGAAAAGCTTCATATTGTCAAATGAAAAAATCGAGATAATCTGACAACCATGACTTATATGACTAACGATTGGACCAAATTCATCGCCATAAGCTTCAGGCAGAGCTAAATTTTTAATGATTTGTTCTCCGTTATCCCACATATTAAGGGCCGTGTCCGTTACATTAATTTTAATGCTGTGTTGAGTGGATGCCCCTTTTGTATATGTTCCGATTCGTGTAACGACATCTGTCATTGCACTCAAGGCTCTCGACGGCTCATTGTGCAGAGCGTCCGCGTTCACGCCATTGATCATATATACATTGATAGCGCCTTGAATATATAAAATTGCGTAACCGCTTAATTTTCCTTCACTATCAATCTTCGTATTAAATAGGAAACCTCCGCCTTCCATGCTATGATAATCCACTTTGGATTCATCCATATCGAAGGTGATGATTTTCTTGCCGGAAGGAGTTCCGCTTGTCAGCATAAAATCCTTGTAGGCAGGTGCAGTATAACCGTAGAAGGTTAATGTTTTACCGTCATTAGTAATTTGGACATGATTATAATCGGCTGTTTCAACCTCCGGGGGAGTGGCATTATACCAGCTTTCGTATCCGGAATGCACATGAGTTTCCTCTACATCCACTGGATTCGCACTTGCATCCATGATGGACACATATTTAGGATTTACGCCCCCTGCTTGCAGCTTGGCTTTAATTGCGTCATTTAATTGGCTTTCAAAATCAGAAGGGTCATATGTATCTATTGTTCCAATATTATAGTAAACCTCTGCTACCGGCGATAGTGCGTGCGCCATTGACGTATTCGTAACTGTTAATAGAAAAACGACTACCATCGCAATCATTTTTTTCTTCATCTGATTCACCCATCCTGTAAATTTAGTAATAATGACTCGTGCCTTTATCCCCATTTCATGATGATTTACGCAGACAACACCCTCCAAATTAAGAATTAAGTACCTTGCAAAAAACGATTCCACTACTAGTTATTCAAGCTGTTGATTACAACATAACAGAGATATCTCTCAAAAATCTCTCAAACGTCACTGCCAGATGGTAGTTTTTTGAGAGATCTTTAACGTATGATAGTATCTATAGGGGTGTGACATAGACATGAAAAAATGGATTGGCTTCCTGGGTGCGGTATGTGCCTTAATCGCCATACTCTATATGATTTTTAGTGATGATGATACAAGCGCAGTCCATATAAAAGCTGTAGATGGCATACTAGACCTGCGAGAGCTTACTGGTTCACCATTCGTATCTTTAGCAGGCGATTGGAAATTTACAGCCGAAGCCTTTATCGCCCCGACTCTCTTTTCGAAAGAAGCGAATAATGTAAAGGTGCCCGGTCCCTGGGCGCCGAATGCACAATGGGGTTCCTATCAGATAACCGTGTATTTGCCTGATCACTGGTCTGATATCGGTCTCCGCGTCCGTAATATTTGGTCTGCTCATACCATCTACATTAATGGTACAGCAGTCTCGGAAAAAGGAAACGTAGCCGCTTCCAAAAAAGAAACCGTCCCGGATAACCCTGCTTATGAGGTATACTTTAAACCGGATAGCCGGCAGCTTCTTATTACCGCTCACGTATCCAACTTTTACAATGCAAGAGGCGGCATTATCCTGCCGATCGATATAGGCGACGCTGAGCATATGAAGGAGGACGTGCATCGAGATCTTTCCCTGGAATGGACAGCAGTCCTATGCTTGCTGCTGTTCTGCATGTTCCATATGACCATCTTCCTGCTGCGGACGAAGGATGAAGCATTTTTATACAGCGGATTGCACTTTCTTCTATTAGCGTTAGTCATTGTGCTGCGCGGGGAGCGGCTTTTAATACGTGAATTCCCTTTCTTGCCCTTTGAGCTTTATTTTCGTCTGCAAGACACCGTGACTCTCCTAATGGCTGTATTGATTATTGTCTTTATTGCCAAAATGATTCCTAACATTATGAACCGAAAGACGCTGTATCTGCTTTTTCTTCCGGTTCTGGTTTACACCTTTTTTAATGCAATTCTTCCGGCCAGAACCGTGTCGGGCGTGCAATATCAATTCTTTTACTACATCGATGGATTATTCCTGGCCATTATTATTCGTATCATCTATCTAATGATTAAAAATAAAATAGCTATACGCAGAAACGAAGCTGTCATTCTTTTATCCCTGCTTTTGTTTCTAACCATCTTCGCTGTAAGCAGTTCATCAGATAGTTTATTCTTCTCCGGCCGCAACATTTTGAACAGAATCGGATTGATCGGGGGAATTATAACGATGAACGTTTTTCTCGGCATGCGTCTCATGAATCGGGCTGCGGAATCGGAACAGCTGACCGCCCGATTGAAGAAGGCAAACGATGCGAAGGATAATTTCTTGAAGGTCGCTACGCAAGATTTGCAGAGACCCCTGCATGATGCCGGCCATTTAATTAAATCAATTACCCGCGAACACAATCACGAAAAGCAAAGCGAGCAATTATACCTGGCTGAACAGCTAATTGGAAACATGGTATATCTGCTGAGAGATCTGCATGATTTTACCCGTATTCGATTTGATGATTACGCCATCCAGCTTAAATCCACCAATCTTCGAATGGTTATGCTTCATGTTGTCCAGCTGATGCAGCTTACATTTACGAAGAAGAGAATTCAGGTCCACGAAAATATTTCAAAGAAGCTCTATGTATGGGCCGATGAGCAGCGTCTGACACAAGTATTATTGCGCATGATGACAGAAATATCTCACGATACCGCAAATGACAGCCTTACTATAGAATCCATTCGGGATGGCGAAGATGTTCTGCTTCGTGTGACGTCAAACCGCAAGTTAACGACAGCGTTTCGCGAGCGGCAGCCTTCTTCCGGGCTCATGATGACGGAGGAACTTATCCAGCAAATGAATGGGAGTATATCGTATGAACGTAAGGACTCTGGTATCCGGGTTACGCTCAAACTAGCCTTCAGCGAGTTCAAGGAAATGGTTACTGTCGAACCATCCGAATACGACATGCGGCCTGCCTTATCGGTAGAAGACCGAGAGCTGGAAACGATCCTAATCGTTGATGACGATGTGATGCACGCGGAAGTCATGAGGGGCATGCTGAGCGAAACCTACAAAGTACGTATTGCCTATACAGCTCAAGAGGCGCTTGACTATTACAACAATCACCCGGAAATAGCAATGATGGTCATTGATGACATCATCCCGGGCAATATGAATAGTCTCGAATTGCTTCAGCAAATCCGTACGCAAGCACCTTTAATGGATTTGCCGGTCATCATGATGATTTCTTCCGAATACCCAAGGCATATTGAAAAAATCTTTGCATCTGGAGCAAATGATTATTTAATAAAGCCTTTCTCAAAAGAAACATTGATGGCTCGCCTCAATGCCGCCGAACAAACAAAGCAGTCTATGCTGAAAGCTATTGAGTATGAAATGGCCTTTCTGCAAACTCAAATCAAACCGCACTTTTTATACAATGCGCTTAGCAACATTATTTCCTTTTGCTATACGGATGGAGAACGTGCTGCCTACCTTCTGACGATGCTCAGTTCCTTCCTACGTTACATATTTGAATCAAGTCGGGATGGACAATACTCTTCCCTTCAGAAGGAACTAGAAATAATTGAAGCCTATGTGGAAGTGGAGAAAGCAAGATTTGGCGAGCGATTAACATTTGCCTATGACATCAATCCGATAATCGCCGCTGAGAACGTATTGATTCCCAGCTTGCTTTTACAGCCTTTAGTTGAGAATGCCATTCGCCATGGCCTATTCGACAAAGAGGGTCCGGGTCATGTTCAGGTTTCGATTACCTTACAGGAAGCTCACTTATACATACGAGTTACTGATGATGGTGTAGGCATGTCAGCAGCGCAATGCACTCAATTAATGGGGGGAGCGATTGCCAATGCCGGCATCGGATTTACAAATGTGCGCCGGCGCGTGCATGATCTCACCCAAGGCAGCCTGGAGATTAGCTCATCGCCAGGCAAAGGAACAATCATTCAAATCATAATTCCGATCAAGGAGGGACGAAATGATGTGGAAAGTAATCATCGTAGAGGATGAAAAGCCGATTCTGGGGCTGCATGCCAGATTGCTGGAAACCTATGGGCCCTTTCAAATTGTAGGCTGCTTCGAATCGCCGTTCGATGCGCTGCAGGAAATACCGAAACATGATTTGGACGCCCTTGTGCTTGATATTGAAATGCCGAGAATGACGGGACTTCAGCTTGCTCAAACCTTAGTGGATAACGGCATAGACGTCCCTGTAATCTTCACAACCGCTCATCAGCAATATGCTGTACAGGCCTTCCGTGTCCAAGCACTCGATTATATCTTGAAACCGATGACTCCAAATATAGTTAAGCGGCTGGATGAACGGCTTCAGAAGTATTATGGGGTGAAACAGAAGCAAACGAATAAAAATGAACTCCATATCCAGCTTTATGGGGAAGCATACGTTAAAAAAGGGGATCTTCTGGCAAAATGGCCTACTCGCATAACCGAGGAGCTATTCTATTATTTCCTGCTTCATGAAAATAAATTGTGCTTAAAATGGAGAATCATCGATGATATATGGGCGCATGTAGAGGAAAAACGCGCGCTTTCCAATCTATATAATACAATTTATCGGATGCGGCAGCTTTTTATGGAGCTGGATGTGCCTATCGTAATTGATCGGATCAATAACGGATATGTGATGAATACCAATAACAGTATCGTAATCGAGCCCAAGGAAAGGCCGGATGCGCTTCTGCTGGAGTCAAAAGGATATTTATGGGCCTATCATTTGGAGTCGATTGTTTAGGGCACAAAAAGAATCGCCTAGAGCGATTTCTTTTTGTGTTCAATCTGTCATATTTCGAATTTGGGAATTGTCTGCAACCACTGTAAATTTAAGAAAACTGCAGCCCGCACGCCACATATTGTTTAATTTCTTCCGCATCATCCATGCTCAAGGCCGTATTTGCTATGGATCTCAGAAGTGCTCTGTCATATTGACTTAACAGACTTCTCATTTGCAACATCGCCGCACCGCTTATACTAAATTCATCCAAGCCCATTCCGAGCAGCAGCGGGGCAGCCAAAGGATGAGCAGCCATCTCGCCGCACATCCCAACTTTCTTTCCCTTCTCATGCGCTGCTGTAATGATATTGTGTATCAATCGTAGCACCGCCGGTTGCAGCGGATCGTTTAATTCGACCAAATGAGCAGCCGTTCTGCTTGCCGCCATCACGTATTGAATTAGGTCGTTCGTTCCAATACTGAAGAAATCAACCTCATCTGCTAATCGGCTGACCATTAATGCTGCTGCTGGTACCTCGATCATCATACCGATTTCCATCTTTTCATTATACGAAACGCCCTTCTCTTTAAGCTCGCGCTTAATCGCTTCCACTTCGGCTACCGCTTTTCTCCACTCAGACATAGTGGAGATCATTGGGAACAGCAATTTGATGTTTCCGCAACTGCTTGCTCTTAGAGCAGCCCGAAGTTGGGTTCTGAACTGATCGAGATGCTGAAAAGATATACGAATGCCGCGATTGCCGAGGAATGGATTATCCTCTCTCTCCAGCTTAAGTGAAGACAGCTGCTTGTCTCCACCCACATCCATCGTCCGAATAACGATTGGTGCCCCTTGACCAAAGACCGAGATTACAGCTCTGTAGGCTTCAAATTGTTCATCCTCTGAAGGAAAGTCCTCTCGCCCCATGAACAAAAACTCAGTTCGAAATAAACCGACTCCATCAGCGCCATTCAGCTTCGCAGTGTGCGCCTCTGCAACCGAACCAATATTGGAGACGACTGCTGGAAACGGCTCTTTTTCTGCTAAGGAAAACGAATGTGTATCTGGCGACGATTCCTCGGACTTTTCAAATTCTATCAACTTCTGATACATGTATTGCAGTGCCTCATAGGAATCTATCATTAATAAACCTTCCGTTCCATTCAACAAAAGCCACTGGCCATCATGTATATCAAGTAGCCCTTCTTTTATTCCCACTACGGCAGGTATGCCCATGGAACGAGTTATGATAGCCGAATGAGACATTGTCCCTCCGGCCGCCATTGCCAGACCCGCTATTACTTTGGGATTCAGCCGTACGGCTTCCGAAGGCGTAAGATCATCACATAGCAAGATCAGTCCCGCCTTGTCTTCAAGCGCTTTAAACTCCTCCTCTTCTCCCCGTAAATTCCGGATGACTCTGCGGCACACATCCTCTACATCTACCGCTCTCTCTTTCAAATAATCGTCATCCAAAAGTTGAATGTCCTTTATGATTTCCTTCATCGTTAACTCAATGGCTAGCTGGGATGAGTAATATAACTGCTTGATTTTGTCCCTTGCAACGCCGATCAATGCTGCATCTTTCAAGAGAAGCATCTGCACTTCTATAATTTCCGCATCGTCCTTCCTATTTTCCATCAATAAGCTTGAATGGATATTATTTAAATCTCTGCAAGCTTGATCAACCGCAGCATCAAAACTTTTCAATTCAGAAGGAACCATGGACGGTTTGATCATCGCGTTCCCTTGCGGACACCGCGATGCCGTCCGTATAATAAATGCTTGACCGAATGCAACCCCCTCGGACGCTGATATTCCTGTCAAATGCATGCTTTCATCCTCCAAGGTTGTGATTATTACATTCATCGAACTGCAACCATGATTGAACTTACGACTGCTGTTGGTATTTTAATGTTTTGAAGTTAAGATCATTCCAATTTCCTCTATTGCAAGCTCTGCGTGTTCCCCTTCAGCAGCAACAATAATCTGATCCTCAAATTTGGCCCCTATTGAAATCATTGCCACCAAGCTTTTAGCGTTGAACTTAATTCCCTTCTTTGTTAAATATATATCGCAAGGGTAACGAACAGCAGCCTCAACAATCTTCCTGGCAGGACGTGCATGAATACCCGTTATGTTTGTAATTGTGTAGGTTTTTTGCATAGAAGCACTCCTATAATATTGATTTAATTCTATCCTTCAGCTTTTCCGCTTCCATTCCGAAGATCGCCTGTATGGATCCTTTGCCCAAATGAATGACGCCCGCTGCTCCCAATTCTTTTAGCCTTTGCTCATCCACAAGCCCCTCATCGCGAACAATAACCCGCAAACGTGTAATGCAAGCATCAATGCTTTGGATATTGACCACACCGCCAAGCGCGTGAGCCACCATAACAGCGGTATTCTCACCTGCTGAAATTCGTTCATCGGTTATCTTCACTTTGTTCCCGTCACTTTGCTCCCGGCCAGGGGTCATCAAATTCAATTTCACTATCATAATACGGAAGAGAAAATAATACCCGACTGCAAAGATCATCCCGAACGGTATGATGAGCAAAGGTTTCGTTGCAAGCGGAAAATTAATGGCATAATCTATAAAGCCAGCTGAAAAACCAAATCCATGCTTAATGCCAAGCTCAGCGGCAATAAACGCACTTATCCCCGTAAGGATTGCATGGACAACATATAATAGCGGGGCAGCGAACATAAATGCGAATTCCAGCGGCTCTGTTATACCGGTCAAGAACGATGCTAACGCAGCACTTAGAAAAATCGATGAAATAAGCTTTCGTTTTTCAGGCTTTGCCGAATGAACGATAGCAAGTGCAGCCGCCGGAAGCGCAAACATCATGATTGGGAAAAACCCGGTCATAAACAGTCCCGCTGCAGGATCTCCAGCGAAAAAACGATTGATGTCGCCGCGATATACTTGCCCGCCGGCTTCGACATAAGTCCCGATTTGGAACCATGCAATATTATTCAAAATATGATGAAGACCAAAAGGAATCAGCAGCCGATTGGCAATCGTATAAATTAAAGCGCCAATGCCTCCAAGGCCGGTAATCCACTTTCCAAAATCATTCAGAATGACCTGGACTGGACCCCATATCAAGCCTAACCCAACCGCGATAAATACCATCGAAAATGAAGTAATGATCGGAACAAACCTTTTGCCCGAAAAAAAGCCAAGCCAATTTGGCAGTGTAATATTGTAATATTTTTTATAAAAGAAAGAAGCGACAAGCCCTGCTAGTATGCCCCCCATAACACCCATATTCAGCTCGGCGTCCAGCATAGACCAGCGCGAAAATACTTTTGCAACTTCGACAAACACAAAATTTAAGACCAAATGAGCAATAACAGCAGCCAATGCTGCAACCGCATCCCCTCCGACACCTATCCCGATACTGATCGCGAAGATAAGTGGGAGATTGTCGAAGATAGCAGAACCGCCTGCATCTAAAAATGGGGCAATATACGTATTTAGCCATCTACCGAAATCGCCGAAATGAAAGTCTTTCTCGTAATCGATATTGCCGAACCGAAGCAGAATAGATGCCGCAGGCAAGACTGCGACAGGCAACATCAAGGATTTTCCGATTTTTTGCAGGAAAGCAAACATACTTGAATCTCTCCTCAGCCAACTGACTTATTTCAGTGCGATACGTAATACATTCGGCTCCGCTGCTCGAACTTCGCGGTAATCACATTCAATATAATCAATAAGCCGCTCTCCGATGGCGATTACAATAACATGCGCGACATATCCCGCCTTGCGAATGTTATGAATATCGAACTCCATAAGAGTCTGCCCCTCTGTTACGATGTCATCTGTCTTAACCGACACATGGAAGCCTTCGCCTTTTAGATCGACTGTATTAATTCCGATATGGATAAGAAACTGTAATCCAGATGAATGCTCAATCAATATGGCATGCTTCGTATCAATAACATGACTTACTCTGCCTGTAACAGGTGCAACTACGCAGCCGTTCAAAGGTTCTATTGCTACTCCCTTCCCGATCAATTCGCGGGAAAAGGCTTCATCCTGTACCTCGTGCAGCGGAAATAATTTACCAGCAACCGGTGCCACAGCCGCAACATAGTCCTGTTTTTGTTGCGTACGATCCAGCCATCTCTGAAACATTGTGCATCGGTCACTCCCTTCCAATTGGAGGCTGGACCTGAAGAAGACGGTGTAAATGTACGGCCAAATAGCCAATCTCATCCTCAGAAACTGTAACGTCCAGTTCTTCTTTAATTAGCCCGGTTATTTGGGTGGCAAGTGCAAATAACTTTGGATAATGGGTTTTTATTTCCGCTGTCAACGGATTATGAATATGACGACCTGTCAGCAGTCGCTCAAGCGTTCCCCGAATATGTGTAATGAGTCTTATGTAATCGCTTCCCATTCTTTGCAACCTTGCTTTCATTTGTTGCTCAATATACTCTACGATTCGATTCAAAAGCCCGGTTATTCTCACCAATTGTCCTACGGTTACATTACCGGCACAAGAATGCACATGAAGCGCCAAAAAACCTACCTCGTCTTCCGGAACAAGAATACCGAACCGTTCACTAATCATAATGGCGGCTTGGGCGGCGATCTCATACTCCAGCGAAAAACTCATTTTGGTCTCGTGAAGAAACGGATTAATGATTTCCATCCCGTTTTGCAATCGGTACATAGCAAATTGAATATGATTTGGGAGCGCAAAATAGACTTTAGGCTGCACTGGCGTGCCCATCCTCTCTTTTACGCTTTCGATAATCTGCTCCGAGATTTGAATAACTTCCGGGTCAATGTTCTCAACCAGCTCCTGAAATTGTTGGGCAGGCTGCTCCTCATCCAACCGGTATCGCTTCTCGATCCGAGGATCTTCCATATCGACCCACTTGCTTCCTTTGAAGTCAAATCCGATGCCTTTGCCAACTAAAACGTACTCCTTGGACGCTCCGGGGTCTAGAGTCAGAATGACGTTATTGCCTACGATGCGATCAATTTGCAACATTCCTTTTCTGGACAAATCCATCCCTCCTGCGGAATATAGACTAGCACAAAAAAAGAAAAAGCCGAAGACTTCGACAAAAAGTGGTGTCGAATATCTTCGGCTCATGCCTAGTCAACTAGTAACACGCCTAATATTTTTATATATTATTATACGCTTCTCTTTATGTCAATAAGACTTCCAACTTTTCACTTTTTTTCAAAAGTTATTTTTTTTAGTTGACAAACTTTACTAACCCGATATATGCTAATTCCAGCCGAATACGTAAGGCAACATAACGTGCAACCGCAAGGGCATGAGTTATGTAAGCAGTGATTATGCTTACACAACTTGTGCCTTTTTTGTGTTCACGCAGTGCTGCCACATACCGGAAAATGGCAATTGAGATGAAAAAGGAGTCATGAATGATGTTCAAAAAACGAATGTTTGTGTATGGGATGATCTTGCTGTTAATACTTTCACTTGCTGCTTGCGGCAGTAAAACTGACAACCAATCGGGGCAATCCTCACCAACCCCGGCCTCCAGCAATACTCCGTCCAGTGAACCAAGCACGAACGCGGAAAAAGCCGGCTTAACCGGCGAATTCGAAATTCAATACTTCGTTGGCGGTTATGGCGACGCTTGGTGGCTGGAAGTAATCGAAGCATTCCAAAAAGCCAATCCTGAGCTTAAGATCAAACAATCTGCAGGGCCAAAAATTAATGAGCAAATGAAGCCTCGCTGGATTCAAGGCAACCCGCCTGATGTTGTCTATATTGATGGAGCCGGTTCTAACGAGCGCCAAATGATCGATGATGGACAGTTGCTTGATATTACAGACTTTCTGAGTACAGCCAATAACGTGGATGGTGAAAAACTAACAGATATTCTCATTGCACAGCCAACGGCTTATGAGGGCGGCAAAAGCTATACGCTCCCGCTTGTATTCGGCTCATGGGGACTTTTCTACGATAAGGCGCTATTCCGTGAGAATGGCTGGTCCGCTCCTAGCAACTGGGGCGAATTTATCGAAACTAGCGAGAAGATTAAAGCATCTGGCATACCTGCCTTGATTCATACTGGCGTTTATCCATACTACATTAACGGCGGACTGCTTGATTCCGCAATTGTCGCAGCCAATGGAGGGGACGGCTCGATCCTAACGCGCCAAGCAAACCTGGAAGAAGGCAGCTTCTCTGGTGAACCGGTGAAAAAAGCGCTGAATCAAATCATTGAGCTTGTCGACAAGCAGTTGATTGACAAAGGCTCCGTATCCTTGAATCATACCGATTCACAAGCACAATGGCTGCAACACAAAGCCGGATTCATTCCGAATGGTCTGTGGCTGGAGAACGAAATGAAGAAGGATATTCCAAGCGGTTTTGAATTCGGTTTCCTTCCTTCGGTCGCCCAAGATGTGGGTCAAAATAACATTGTCATTCCTTACACGAATACGATTGCCATTGCCAAGGATGCGAAAAATCCTGAAGCGGCAAAAGCATTCCTCGAATTCGCGTTCACTAAAGCAAATGCCATACGCTGGGCAGAACTAACAGGAGCGCTTATGAACATTAAAGCAGATCTTAGCTCTTCCTCTGCAAGCGAAGTCGTCAAAGATGCGATGAGCTTCTTTAACTCTAATCAAACGACCGTTGCTCCCGTTGCCGTACTGAATGCGGACGTCGAAAAAGTGAAGCAAGACGCGATTGTAGCCTTGACTGTGAGCAAAATCACGCCTGAAGAATGGATGAAACGCATGGAAGAAGCAGCAGCAAAAGCACGCAAGCAATAATTTCGATATACAAACGCATAGCGACAAACAAGCAGCCAATAAGGAAAATGCCTGCCATACGAATGGCCTCTCCCTTATTGGCTGTCTGATTGATCGACAGGTTAAGAAAGGTGAACGCGATGGCACAACAAACTAGACGCAATGCATTTATTATATTTTTCTTGCTACCCACTTTTTTGTTCTTCTGTTTATTCACCTTGTATCCAATCGTGAAAGGCATTCATATTTCTTTATTCGATTGGTCCGGCAGCTCGAAGAACATGGATTTCATCGGCCTGGATAACTTTCGCGAGCTGTTTAGCGATCCGATTATTTGGACGGCAATCAAAAACGATTATTTCCTTGTTGTTGGCAAGGTTATCGGCATCATGCTGCTTGCAACCTTCTTCGCAATAGCCGTTACACGCCTGAAGGTAGCGGGCAGTAAATTTTATCGGGTTCTCTTCTTTATTCCGAACGTTATATCTGTCGTCGTCATCGGTGTGCTATGGCGATACGTCTATAATCCGAATATGGGCTTTATCAATTCCTTCTTGTCGCTGTTTAGCAGCGAGCCGGTTCAAATTACTTGGCTGGGATCCGAGAACCTGGCCATGTGGTCACTACTGTGGCCTTCCATTTGGGCAGGTATCGGCTTTTATATGATTTTGTTAATTGCCGCGATATTAAGCATTCCAGCTGACCTTTATGAGGCTGCCAATCTGGACGGCGCTTCTCAGGGCAAACAATTCTGGTCCGTAACCCTGCCTTTGATCTGGGAGCAGATGAAGGTCAGTATTCTGCATATCGTCATGACTACCTTGAATGGTTCTTTTATTATCGTCTGGATTATGACCGAGGGCGGCCCTGACAACTCTACTCAAGTTATGGGATCTTATTTGTATCAAATGGGCTTCCGGCAATATCACATGGGATATGCAGCTGCGATTGGCGTGTTAATTCTTGTGCTTTCCCTAATTACTACACTAGTTCTTCAGCGCCTGCTTAGCAGAAATACTACCGAATTGGCTTGAGGAGTGAAATTGACAAAATGATCTTAAAAAAACAAAATCCGTTGGTTCGCATCATCACTAACGGAATACTGCTCTTATGGACTGTCGCGGTACTATACCCTCTTCTCTGGACTATGATGGGCGCTCTAAAAGATAACCAGCAGTTCTTGCTCAAGAACCCTTGGGCGCTGCCGGAATTTCCGTTGCTTTGGTCCAATTTTACTTATGTATGGAGTAAATACGGTTTTAGCGGCTTCTTTATCAATTCAATCATCGTAACCATTTTCAGCATCGCACTATCTGTTTTTCTCGCTGCTACGACAGCTTATGTATTAGCTAGGTTTACTTTTAAAACGGGACGCACGCTGTACTACTTATATCTGTCTGCTATGATGATCCCTATGATTCTAGGCCTTATTCCGCTGTTTTTCCTATTGAATGACATGGGGTTAATCAACACGCTAGCTGGTCTGATTATCGTTTACACCGCCAGCGCACTGCCCTTCGGAATATTTGTACTCGTCAGCTTTTTCAAAATGCTGCCAAAGGAACTGGAAGAAGCGGCTTTCATTGACGGCGCCGGTTACTCGCGCACCTTCTTTTCCGTCATGCTGCCGCTGGCCCGCTCCGGCTTAATATCCATAAGTATTATGAATGGGTTAAATATATGGAACGAATATATTATGGGAACGGTGTTCGTCAACGATCCGAAGCTGTATACACTGCCGGTCGGCATTGCCGTCATGCAGACGGAAATGCAGTATCGGACGGAATGGGGACCGCTATTCGCCGGCCTGCTGCTTTCCATCGTCCCGGTTCTCATCGTTTATATCATATTCCAACGACAAATCGCGGAAGGCGTAACCGCCGGCGCCGTAAAATAAAACAAACTAAAGGGATATCCCGTAGTCATTCGACCTTGTGGATATCCCTTGCGTTATTTAATCAGTGACTATTTTTAAAGCTACTGCAACCAGATCCCTCCAATCAATACCCCCGTCTCCGTTCAAAACGGCTTGCTTCACAATGCCCCAATCCGAATTGGCCGCGGTTTGCCGTAGGTTGTCTCTACAATAGCCAAATATCTATCGCTCATTTTTACATCGCCTTCCAAGCTAAATAGGGGATATCCACGGTCGATTGAACGCAGGATATCCCCTTCCATCTTATTCGGTTAAATACGACTATTGCTTGTGACTGGCCTGGTTAGTTGCGGCGCTCGATTGCCTTCAACAGCAGCGTAACCGATTCGGCGCGCGTAGCCGTATGATTAGGAGCGAACCTGTTAGCTCCCATGCCGTTCACGAGACCTTCCTTGACCGCCGCTTCCACGGATGCCTTAGCCCACTGCGGAATATCCGAGTCATCCTTGAATGAGGTTTGTTCAACAGCTTCTGCATTCAGCTTCAATGCCCGTACAGCCATTAATACCATCTCGGTGCGGCTAATTTTTGCATTCGGCCGGAAAGTGCCATCTGTATAGCCGTTAATAATACCGGCTTCAACTGCTTGAGCGATCGCTTGCCTTGCCCACTGGCCAATATCCGCTTGATCGCTAAAATTCAATACTTGGTCACTTCCTTGCAGTTTCAAAGCTTTGGTCAGCATAACGATAAACTCTGCCCTTGTAATCTCGGCATTTGGTCTGAATGTGCCGTCCGGATATCCGTTAACGAATCCTAGCACAACTGCCTGCTGAATAGACTCCTCAGCCCAATGCTTCGTTACATCTACGAAAGTCACTTCGTTGGAATCGTCGATGCTCTTCACTACAAATACGGCAAATGTTCCGAAGCGATCTACTTGAGCTGTAACCGTATTTCCGCTTACGTCACCGCCGATTTCTATCCATTCTTTCTCCGATTCATCATAGATAAACAAAGACGCTTTAGTACCGGCAGCCAGCTTGCTTGAATCGAAGTTTACCGTAACCGTAGCCGGCTTTTTAAGCTCATCGGTCAGATTATTCGAGACCTCAATGACAGAACTGATCAATTCGTCCTGATTGCGTACAAGAGCACTCGGATCAGTGATCTTCTTCAGCACGAGATGAAGCGTCTTGCCTGTTGATTCGCTTGGTATCGCAATCGTCATTTCTTTATTCAAGCTAACCGTTCCCGATTGTCCGGGAGCAAGAGTCAATTCGCCTTCCGGCTTGCTTCCCGGGATTGTAACTGGCGGCGTAACTACCGTTGCCGCTGTACCGATATCATCGGCAACAACCTTATAAGTGTAAATCCCACTAGCCGGAGTAGAATCGCTTTCTTTCACGCGAACTTCGATCTTGTCTCCTGCAACGAGCACCGGAGTTGCCAAAGTCTTTTGCGCTTCTCCCGTTCCCGAGGTCCACGCTTGTTTTTCCGCATTGGACTCACCGATAATTCTAAACTCCAAAGCAGTACTTATCGTAATCAGAGTTTGGCCCACTGCTGCGTTCACGGCCGGCCGGGTAATGGATACATCCTTCGCAGTCGGCGTATCTGGTTTTTCCATTCCCGGGACTTCTGAAGCGTTATAGGCTTCAATCGCATGATTTAATGCGACAACCACTTCATCTACCGCCTCTTGTGTCGCCAATTTATTTTCGATAAGCTTCTTGGCCAGTGCGATTGCCGCTTCCAGCGCCTCCCGCGCCGATCTTGGGTATTGACCCGGCTCATCGCCTTGCACCGTTTCTTCTAATCTTTTTGTTGCCGTTTCAATAGTTTTTGCCAATTTGGATTTGTCTGCAGCATAAGCTTCTATTTCATAGATCGAGTATCCCCAACCTGCATTAAACGGCTCCATCGCAAAGACGCGAATGTATTGAACAGGCCGTCCTCCGATATCGCTAATTGTAATCTTGCCGCCGGTAAATTCCGTGATCTCTTTCATATCGAAATATTCTATGCCATCCAAAGAGCCTTGCAATTTAAACAACTTGGCATAAGCTGCTTCCCAGGAAATGTACACCTCAGACAGTGTGTACGGATGGCCAAGGTCAACAGATATCCATTGTTCCTTAGAGCCATGCAGGCCGCTGTCTTCATTCGATCCTAATCCCGTTGCTTTCTTGGAGGACCAGCGGCTGGATAGATCTTTATCTGTACCGTCAACCGCCTTATCTCCCGTCCGGGTACTATCGGGGTATACGCTTGAGGTAGATGTCGGCTTGTGCAGAGCCAGATTTTCCCTCCGATTATCCCTGTCTTCCCCTGTAGTCCGAGTAATTGTTAAGTTATCAATGCGTCCCATTGCCTGGTTCATGATCTTCTCCGTAGGCAGCACAAAGCTGGACGAGTAACGAATATTATTAATAGGCTCCTTAGTGCTTTCTGCTACTCCAACGGATTCACCATTCACATATAGCTTCGTCATACTGGTATTGGATTCACTGGATCCTGTCCTGTACGTCAATTCCTGCGCCAGTTCAATGTTAACCCATTCGCCCGCAGGCAACTCGTAATCAAACAGAAATTCATAAGCAATCCCCAGTTCGCCGCGCTTGAACCCCAGCTTCCCGGTGCCGTTCATATTGGCATACAGGCTTCCGTCCTTCCCTGAGAACAGCTCGGTATTCTCCGGAATTTCGGATAGATTAATATCCAAAGACACCGTATATGGGAATCCGACACTGTCAAACGGCAGCGAAATATAACCGTCCCCATTCAAGGCAATTCCATTGTTATCGGTACCTTTGTCAAGTATCCCGTTTACAACTTGTGCATCGTACCTGTTAGGCGAACCGTCTTTCGAGTACCCTCCATCCAGTTCATCAAACGTATATTTCGCAATGACATCGCCACCCGATCGGACATATCGCCCCGGATTGGCTCCTCCAGCGGTATGATATAAAGCTTCTACGCGTTTCAAGAATTGTTCGGCAGTTTGTCCCTCTGTTTTTTCACCGTACCACGTTTTTTCGGCTACAATGGCAACCGCGGGTTTCATTCGATCGAAAACATCGAATTCAGAGAATCCTCCGCCAAATGATGTCATATCGTTCCAAATTGCGAACTCGGCGCCTTTGGTTTGCGGGTGGGCCATCGGCATAATAGCCGTTCCAGCTGTGTACTTGGGGTCCTCGAAATTATTGACATCGAAATTATTGTACAAATTCGTTAAATTCAGCCGATCCGGGAAATTGGCATTCGAGCCTGGCACAATATACAGCCAGCCGCCATCGGTATTAATAATGTCGTAGCCAGCCTCATACATTTCCTTAACATCTGATCTGGCTGGTGACCAAATGTTCATTGTAGCTTGATTGGTGACCGGCGTCTTGCCGTTGTACCCTCTAGTGCCCAGCTCGCCCCAGATCCTCGTTTCGTATCCCTTTCCGTTAACATATTTAATTAATTTGTCCGTATAAGCGCGCATCTCCTCCGAGTAGGCCTTATCGTATTCATCTGTTCCAACATGAAATTTTTTGGACTGAATAACCGGATCCTCTCCATCCAAATACTCATCCAGTAAATCCAATACAATATTGACTGTATGGGCATCACGAATGTCAAGGGATCCTCTCTTCAGCATCTTCACCCCGGGTATAGCTCTGAATACCTCCGAATGATAAGGCGTATCGATTTCTGTAACGACATCGATCCCGAACTTTTTCATATCGATCTGATACTGCTTGTACTCTTCCTTGGTGTAGTATCCGTCTTGAGATACAATCTGCGGGTATTTTGTACTTTCCAAACGAAACGCGGAATAGCCGGAGGTGCCCCAATAATCATTCACGTGAATCTGTACTTCATTCAACTTGAACCAAGCCATGTAAATCGACATTTCTTGAATATATTCAAGCGGAATATACATTCTTCCGACATCGATCATGCCCGCTCTGACTTCATATTTCGGATAATCGCGAGCGAATCCTTTCGGCACACTGCTATGATCTTTATCCTGATAAAGAATTTGTGTAATCGAAATTCCGCCATACAATACTCCTTTAGCTTGTGAGGACGAGATAACAATTTTGTCATCGATGTCGAGGGTATAGCCCTCTTCACCAAGAATGGCTTGTTTACCATCCAGTGCCAACACAATATCGCCTTGCTGTGCCATTCCAGTGTCAATTTGAATATCCTTGTTAAGCATACTTTTAAAGTACATTTGTATCGTCTGGGCCGTTTCATTCAAGGAATCATCGACCACCACAATCCTTGAACTTTCGGTGATCGTGAAACTACCTGTATGACCTTTCCATTCACGCAAGCCCGGCAACACGGGGGGAACGAGGTTATCTCCAGCTTCTTGCACATATTGTCCGGGGATAACAATATTAATATCCGCTTCCGATGTTGCGAAATCACTTGGATCATACTTGTTTTCAACCTTGTAGAGCACATTGACATCCATAGCAACCAATGGTTGATAGACCGAACCATCCATGGCGATGATTTCCTTCGTATCCGAGCCAAACAAACTGATTTGATAGTCGTCATGAACAGTTGGCAAAATGAGCTTCTTGCCATCCCCCGATAGTTTTAGTGCCTGTTCTTCAGCTGTTTCCAGTACATTCTCCGCTGTAACTGGTCTATCTTTGTATGCTTCTATTTCATAAATACTGGAGCCAAAAGTTCTAATGCCATCCGAATGCGTCCATTGTTTATATTGTTGATATTTAATATATCTGACAGGCTGACGATTGAAGATGATTTCCTTTATCTCGCTAATCGCGCCTGCCCGACCATTTGTTACCTTATATACGCTTTCATACTGATTGCCGTCAGGCGAAACGAAGACTTCGTAATCGGGCGAGATGGCATGGAAGCTCAATTTAATTACGCTAACCTCAACGCCTGCGCCCAGATCAACGATTAGCCATTGATCATCAGCCTTATCTGCCGACCAGCGTGTGGCCAAATCTCCGTCTACAGTCTTTTCACCGGCAAATTGCGGATACTTCCAGTTCGCCCCGGTCTTGCCCCCCTCAACTCCCGAGTAGGTAACGGGTTTCCCAAGAGCTAAATTTTCGTTGGACTCCGCACGCTTCGTCTTTAGCTGATCGATGGCCTCGACTAAGCTTTGGATAGCCTCATCAATCTCAGCTTGTTCTGCATCAGCATGAACAAATACGTACTCTGCCTTCTGTATGCTATCTTGTAGAAGCGCATAACTTTCTTCCGTATATTGTACAGCCTGATAGCCTTTCGCTTCATTTAAGCGGATCTCCAACAATTCTTTGGAAGGAACCGATGGAGCTTCGTTCGCATATTTGTTATACACTTCCAGCTCGCGAATACTAGAGCCAAAATATCTAACCCCATCCGAATGCAACCATTGTTTATATTGTTGATATTTAATATATCTAACAGATTGGCGGTCAAAGGTGATTTCTGTAATCCCGATATTCGTGCCTTCCAGGCCGTCCGTTACCTTATATATGCTTTCATATTGAGTACCGTCTTGCGAAACAAACACTTCGTAATCGGGCGAGACGGCGTGGAAATCAATGACGATTTCATTCACTTCTTGCACTTTACCCAGATCGATGATTAACCATTGATCGTCTATCTTTTCCCCCGACCAGCGTGTGCTCGCATTCCCGTCTACAACCATTTCACCGACAAATTGCGGGTACTTCCAATTGTCACCTGCTTTTCCGCCTTCAACACCCGAGTAGGTGACCGATTTCCCCAGCGCTAAATTAATAGGATTCGATTCGCCTCCCTCCGCTGATATCGCTATTCCCTGAAACATGTTGACGATTAACAAAAGAACACAAAGGATTGCGACATTCATTTTTCCCCTTGCCCTGATTTCCATGTAAACCCTCCTTAGATTTCGGTTAATGAATCTAATCCAGCAATTAGTTGAACCCAAGTATGACGACTGTGGCATTTGGCAAAAGCCATACCATTCTTCTTTTCTTCCCCCCTTATTTTTTTGTTTTGCGACATTGGCCGTCACCCATGATCGCGAGTCCTGAACTAGGCCCTCATAGACCAGTTGTGTAAGTTTGGCTATTTTTGTGAACACAAAAAGGGGCATTAGTAAAAAGTACATACTTTTTACTAATGCCCCTTATATCTAGCCCTCTGGGTAACACGTAAATGTCATATTTAATTTACATCGAACCATATCGCTTGATTTACTTCATGATCCTTATATTATAGCAGAACCCCACCCCTGTCAAGATTTGTCACATGTCCTGGCAGCACGACACTTCGACAAAATTATATGCTGGCCAGCTGTTTATAGCTACAACCATAAAGTTTGATTAAGGTAGCATTAATTGACTCCCAAATCATTATATGAAATTATATTGATGGGTGATGACATGATGGAGTTAATAAATAACAGAGATACGGATTGTATGGCTGGCAGCAGGGGAGGCAGCCGCAAAGGGGCAGGCCGCAAGCCAATAGGTACAACTCGAAAAATATCATTAACCTTGCCGCAGGAATGCTGGGAAGAAATAGACCGCTACTGCCGCAAAGGCGATTATTCCGTTTCCGAGGTGCTGAGATCCATTATAGAAGACAACCTTCATAATGCCGATCTCTTATAATTAGTAGGCGAAGGAGGTTCAATTTTATGATTCGGAACTATTTAGACTTAGAAGATGGACGACTTTTTTACGAAGTTTCCGGAAAAGGAGACCCCATCTTACTCATTCATGGAAACTTTAATGACCATCAAATCTGGAACGAACAGGTTGACACTTTTTCCGCACATTATAAAATAATCCGTTATGATTTGCGGGGATATGGTCTTTCCAGCACACCAAACTCTTCATTCGCTAATGTCGACGATCTAAAAGCACTAATTGAGCACCTAAAACTCCATAAAGTTACTCTAATCGGTTCTTCCTTGGGTGGTGGCGTTGCTATAGATTTTGCTCTCACGTATCCCCATCTGGTTCAAGCCCTTATTCTGGCTTCGCCCTCTATAAACGGCAAACTTTATCCTATTAACATGACGTGGCAAGGAATTAAAAATTATTTCAATGTTCGTCTGAATGGACATCAGAAAGCTATCGAAGCATTCATCACAAATCATTTCTGGCAATACTTCTTTCCTTCCGAAAGAAAAGAAGAAGCTCGAAAAAAGGTGCTCGATAATGTCAGGAAAACTAGCAACTTCTGTCGCTTCTCTCCAAACCTTTCTGCCGCTGTTAAACCCTACGCCATCAGCCGGTTACGAGAGATTAACATTCCGGCCCTTATAATCACTTCTGATCAAGATCATCCATATAACATAAAGACTGCCGAAAACTTGCATAAAAGCATAGAGCTATCATCCAAAGTCATGATGCAGAACTGCGGCCACCTCCCCTTTATCGAGGAACCGCATGAATTCAATCAATTAGTTCTTGATTTCCTTTCAAATACATAGCAATTTAAAAATTTATGGAGGCTACACTATGTTACCTTCAGACATACAACTGCACATGTGACGGGTTGTCCCTATTGTTTGCTAATACCCCAGCAAATAAATCGCAAGAAAGCCGGCCTCTCGCAGCCGGCTTCAACCATTATCTTTTGTAAGCTCTCCGTAATTCCTCAAGATCAAATTTCTTCATATTAAGAAATGCTTTTGTTACGGAAGCAATTTGCTCCGGTGTACCCTTGCTCATCATCTCGTCCATCTCTCTCGGCACGATTTGCCAGGACATGCCGTAATTATCTTTCAGCCAGCCACATTGCTCGGCTTCAGGAACCGCTGAGAGCTTTTCCCAATAGTAGTCAATTTCATCTTGCGTGTCACAATACACCATAAATGAAATTGCCTCGTTGAAACTAAATCTGTGCTCATGTGCGCTGTCCATCGCGGCAAACCACTGATTTTCAAGCATGAAATCAGCAAACATGATCGTCCCTTCTTTATCGGGCTCCATGCCTTTGGGGTAGCGAGCAGTAAGTCCCTGCCTGGAATTCTTAAATACTGACAAGTAAAAATCAATCGCCTCTTCTGTTTTACCGCATACATTACCGACAAACAATATCGACGGTATTATCGTAGGGCGTTCTTCGCCATCCGGGTTAGTAAGAATTAACTGCCACGTTAGCCCGTACTTGTCCTGAATCCAGCCATATCTCTCACTGAATGGATACTTATCAAGCGGCATTAAGGCTGTGCCGCCATCGGATAGTTTATTCCAAATCTCATCAATTCTCTCTCTCGCATCTTTGTCTCGAGAAGGATCAAAATTAACCATGAAAGACACCGACGGATTGATTTTAAAATAGGGTCCTGCGCTGATCGCCATAAACTTCTGACCCCATATTTCAAAAGAGACTATTTCACTATCGCCTGATGGTGTATTTTGTAATGTAGTTACATTCGTAATGTTTGAGTCCGGGAACAAGGAAGCGTAAAACTCTGCTGCTTCTTTTGCCTCCTTGTCGTACCAAAGATGCGGAACGATTTTTTGATCTGTTAAACGAATTGACATTATTCAGCAGCCCCTTTATGGAGAAATTTTGAACCCCTATATTGTTATATACCATAATTAAGCCGTTCAAACACTAGTTAGGAATAAACGAATTACATATTGGAAAGTAAATACGCCCATTCACTTATCTCCGCTCCTACATACAATGTTTTAGCCCATCAATAAAGGAGTGAATAGATCTTGCCATTTTTACCACCCACAGGTCCACCAGGATTCCCTGGATTCCCTGGATTTCCAGGGCAGCCGGGGCAGCAAGGGCCCACGGGACCTACCTCACCTCCCCCGGGATTCATCCCTCAGCAGCCTGCGGTCTCGCCACTTGCTGTCGACCCTGGTGCGATTGCTGGCTGTTTATTCCGGAATACGTACGTTTGGCTCGTGAATAGAAATCAATTCTGGTTTTTCCCGATTTTCGTAGGGCGAACCTCGGTTGCGGGGTTTCAGTGGAACGGAAGGTTTTGGATGTATACTGGTTTGAGTTTGCAGTCAATCCAATCATTCACCTGTTTCTAAATAAACTCTAGAAAAAGCTCCGTTCCGCTAGGAATGGAACTTTTTCGTGTTTGTTTACAGCTGGTTCTTCAGTAACTTGCATTTTGTAACAGCAAAAATCCGCAGCCTCATGAGGTTGTGGATTTACATGTTATTTGCTGCTAAAGCGAGTGACAAACGAAAGACCGTAACATTCTGTTATTTTCATCTTGGCCCTCTTTTTCAATAGAACGTTGACCACCAACGCTATAGAACTACAGACTTCCCGCCGTCAATATTCACTGAGGTTCCCGTTACAAAGGATGCCGCTGCAGAAACTAGAAAAACGATAACATTAGCGGCTTCTTCAGCCTGACCAATCCTTCCAAGTGGAATTTGGTGCTGAGCATCTCTCGCAAACTGCTCCCATGTCAGTTCAGGAGCAGAAGCTTTCCAAAAGCGCTCAGTCTGATCACTTCGAATCATACCAATACAAACCGCATTGACGCGAATATTGTCCGACGCCAAATCCTTGCTCATCGCTTTAGTAAGAGCTAATCCAGCTGCTCTGCTTACCGAAGACGGAAGTGAAGAGGCACCTGGCGCTTTGCCGCTTATTGCCGTCACATTAACAATAGCTCCGCTACCTGCATTCCTCATAAAAGGTATTGCGGCTTGAGAGAAGTAAACAGTACCCATCAGCTTCAGATCGATATCGCTATCCCATTTTTCCCTTCCCACTTTGTCAAAAGGTTGAGCCGCCGCTGAACCTGCATTATTAATGAGAATATCAATGCCACCGAACTGCTCTGCCGCCGTTACTACTGCACGTTGTGCCTCTGTTTCTATACTAACATCCGCTGTAATAATGAATGGTGCTACGCCTGTATGCTCAGTAATCTGTGCTTTTGCTTTCTGAAGCGATTCTTCATTTCGTGCAACAATAGCAACCTGCGCCCCTTCTTCGATAAGTAATTTTGCTGTAGCAAACCCTATCCCCTTGCTTCCCCCAGTAATGATTGCTTTTTTCCCTTTTAACCCCAGATCCATGCTAACTACATCCTTTCATTCGTTTTTTTAGAATTTATTGTTCATAGTTTCTAATAATAATAACAGCGTTATGTCCACCAAAACCAAATGAATTTGACATTACCGTCCGCAGTGAAGCTTTTCTAGCAAGATTTGGCACATAGTCAAGATCGCATTGTTCATCCTGCTCCTGCAAATTTATCGTCGGTGGAATTAACCCTTCATTTAAACTCTTAACAAGGGCAATCGCCTCCACTCCTCCTGCCGCACCAAGCATGTGACCAAGCATTGATTTGTTCGCTGTAATTGGTATTCTGTAAGCATCCTCACCAAATAGTCGTTTAATAGCGACCGTCTCAGAACGATCTCCCACCTCGGTGCTTGTTGCATGTGCACTAATCAAATCAATTTCTGCAGCAGATATACCTGCATCTTTAAGAGCAGCACGCATTGCAAGAAAGGCACCTTCTCCGTCAGGATGAGTCGCCACAATATGATAAGCATCTGAACTAGCCCCATATCCAATGACTTCGCCGTAAATATGGGCATTCCGAGCATTAGCATGTGTCAAAGCTTCCAACGTAAATATACCCGCACCTTCGGAAATAACAAAACCGTCACGGTTTTTATCAAAAGGTCTGCTCGCACGCTCAGGGTCATCGTTACGAGTTGAAACCGCTGTAGCGTTGCCAAAGCTTGCTAACGAAATATCTGTAATTGCTGCTTCAGCCCCACCTGCAAGCACAACATCTGCGATTCCTAATCGAATAAGTCGCATTGCTTCTCCAATCGCCGTATTACCAATTGAGCAGGCAGTAACAGGAGACATCGTTGGTCCCGTAATACCATAACGAATACTAATTGCAGCCGCCGCAATATTAGCAATCATCATTGGTACAAGCAATGGGCTAACACGCTCAGGACCTCTTCTTTTTAGCTGCTCATCCTGTTCAAGCAGTGTTTGGATACCGCCAATTCCAGAGCCTACATATACCGCAACTCGCTCACGTTCCATTTTATCCAATTCAAGCCCTGCGTCCTCAATCGCCTGCTGTGCAGCCGCTACCGCAAACTGAGTATAGCGATCCATTCGACGAGCCTCCTTGCGACCAAATATCGACTCTGAGTCAAAATTTTTTACTGCTCCAGCAATTTTTGTTTTGTATCTGGTCATATCAAATGTTTCGATCATCGATATTCCAGATTTTCCGGCAGATATATTATCCCAAAATGTTTTAACATCGTTGCCAATCGGTGAAATAACTCCCATTCCTGTAATGACTACACGTTCCATAAAATTAGCCTCCCTCATAAGCTAGTCTGTTTCTGACTACCTAAAGCACTATTATAATACTAGGTACTAGTACCAGGTATTAATCAATGATTTGAACATATTTTGCCACAGCATTTATCCTATTACAAGTTGTTGTTTATACTAGTATAATAAGTAATAGCTTAGTACGAATCGTAAATTGGAGGGTATTATGAATCAACAAAGTCAAAATAGATTACAAGCCCTGTCCACCTTCCTTAAAGCTAAACGTGCGAAAATTATGCCCCAAAGCGTAGGACTGCCCTCCGGAACCCGGCGTCGTACACCTGGTTTGCGCCGAGAAGAGGTGGCTCAGCTAGCAGGGGTAAGCTTAACCTGGTACACATGGCTGGAGCAAGGACGCGATATTAAAGTATCATCTTCCGTTCTGGATGCTATAGCTTCTGCACTTCAACTCACTACAGACGAACGTAAGTATTTATTTGCACTGGCACTGGAAAGCTCGGCCACGATCCAACCTTTTAAGGATGAGCAGCAATCCGAGGTAAGCCCTTCGCTTGCTCGAATATTAAGAGAGCTGCACACTTGTCCAACCATTATTTCAGATCGACGCTGTCAAATTGTTGGGTGGAATGAAGCCGCAGCACATGTTTTTTTGGATTTTGAGCAGCTGCCTCCATCAGAGAGAAACTTGGTGCGGCTACTCTTTACACGCAAGGAGCTTCAGAGGCTGGCAGTTAATTGGGAGCACTTTGCTAGTGGATTTTTGGCGATTTTCCGTGCCTATTATGGACAGTATGTTGAAGATGATTGGTACGAGGGATTTTTGAAGGAAATGAAAGAAGCTCATCCAGATTTTAATAGACTGTGGGAGCAGAGCCGAGTTAGCTCGGCTCCTGAGGTCGTGCTTGAATTTCGACATGCCAAAGCAGGAAAAATGCTCTTTCAATTGACCTCGCTACAGGTACAAGGCGATACCGATCTGCGTTGCAGTATTTATACACCCGCTGCTGATTCTACAACAGAGAGCAAGCTGAGGCAGTTGATGACAATACAGCAACATTGAAATGATCGTCGGAGAATTCCCTTAATCCAACCATCCCTTACTACGTGCAATATCTATCGCTTCGATCCGTGTATTTGCTCCAAGCTTCCCAATCGCTTCCGACATATAGTTCCGTACCGTTCCATAGGATAGGAACAACTTTTCACCAATTTCTTGAAGAGTTAAGCCTTGGGAAGCCAGCTTTATAACATCGCGCTCGCGGGGTGATAATGGACATGGGTCATCCCATACCGCGAGGGACAATTCCGCATTAATCACGCGTTTTCCATCATAGACCCGGCGAATCGCATCAGACAGTTCGTCACTGCCCGTATCTTTAAGAAGATATCCGTAAACCCCTGCCTGCATAGCCCGCTGAAAATATCCAGGACGCGCGAATGTCGTCAAGATAATTACACGACAATCTGATTTGTTTTTTTGAAGCACTTCCGCAATATCCAATCCTGTTTTCAGCGGCATTTCAATATCCATGACAACAATGTCCGGTTTATGCTGCTGAATCAGGGATATCACTTCTTCCCCATTTTCGGCCTGACCAACTACTTCAATATCATCTTCCAAAGAAAGTAGCGTTGCAAGTGCTCCTCTTAATAACTTTTGATCTTCTGCCAAAATAATACGAATCATCTAAGCGTTACCTGCCTTTTCATTGCGAATTACCCTAGGTATATGCAAGATTACATCTGTTCCCTTGCCTGGGGATGAAGAAAGCGACATATGGCCATCTATCATAACAAGCCGTTGCCGTAATCCGGCGATGCCGTTGCTGCTGGTATAGAGTTGATCCGCATCTACCCCAATGCCGTCATCACTTACAGATACACGGACTTCGCCTTCTTGAATGTCCAAATGAATGTTGCACTTTTTTGCCCCACTATGCCGCACCACATTCGTTATGGTCTCACGAAAACACATCGCTAGAATCGTCTCCTGCAGCGGGGTTAACGGAAGCTGATTGTTCAGTAAAGCGTCTCCTACCCCTATTTCAGTAGGATTGGGATTTGAAACCGATTGATATTGTAATGTCAAGGATATGCCAGCAGTAGAACATAATGATACTGCATGCTTATATTCATCAGTGAAGTATACAACTTTCATCTCTGTAACCAATTCACGCATTTGTTTCAAGGCTGCACGCGCTGTTTCCCGTATCTCACGAGCTTCTTGCATCGCTCTTTCGGGATGACGATTGACCAGCTTCTCTACAACCTCCCCTTTCAATGCAATTAAAGATAGCGTATGTCCTAAAGTATCATGTAATTCACGTGCTATCCGCTGGCGTTCTTCCTGCTGCGCCATTCGTTCTGCGGTTTCTGCTCGCAATTGCGCAGACATCTGCTGAAATCGAATCGATGTTCGAATGATATACGGAAGTATACAAACACCGAATAAAGGTACCAGTCCTATCCAAAATTGGCTCCCCGCCTGAGCCAAGTAAGGAACAGCAATAGCCCCCATAATGATGGGGAATACAATCGTAATGGAAAGTAATATCGGCATTCTTTGTTTGCTAAGCGGAACGGCAATCATAAAGCCTATAAATGTATACATAGGGTGGAATACAGCAGCTAAAATTAAAAGTATACCTACCTGAGTCATCAAGATTTGTGGAGCCCACTTTGCATGAAAGTAGAATTGACGAAACAGTAGGGCGAATAGGCCTAACAGAACAAAGCCAAGCCACTGTATACTAGGTGGCTCATGAAGTAAAAAGTACATCGGAATAATTAGATTTGTTAACAAAAAATAAGGGGCGACTCCCTCTGATCTTGGAAAGAGACGCCATTTCTCTCGATTCAATTACACCGCTTCCCGTCGATTAAATATATATACAGATAGTATCATAAATAAGAGACCGCATCCTGTTAATATTATGAAGTCAATGCTTGCAGGAACTTTCCCAGCGATCATATTCCATGCTCCATTGGCGTAACGGTGGGATGGAAGCCATTCCCCGATCGAGCCCATCCAACTTGGCAAAGTGCTAAGCGGCATCCATAGCCCCCCCATAATGGCAAGACCCATCTGTAATACATTTCCGATTGCAACGGAAGTATTAGCATTTTTAAGCGTTCCTAACAATGCACCAAGCGCCAGAAAAGATATGCTCCCGATCCATAACCATAATCCGCATAAAATCCATTGCCCAGCTGACAATTGTATATCATGAACAAGGCCAGCAGATAAAAATATAACAACAATTACGATCAAGTGAACAGCCATTTGCGATACAACCTTGCTGCCAATCCAGACTGCAGGAGATAGTGGAGTTAGCTTCAACAGGCGTACCCACCCATCTTGATGCTCGAACGACAGACGGATGCCGAATTGAGATACTGCTGTACCAATCAGACTGAATGCAGTCATCGACATCAATGAAAAAACACCCCAGGTTGTTGATTGAATCGATTTATCTACCCCATTCATACTCGCAAATAAAAAGTAAAAAGCAAGCGGCATCGCAATGGAGAAGAGTAAGAAAAATGGACTGCGGATAATTCGTAAACTTTCTGCTTTGGTCTGGGCAACAAACATATGTAACATAGCTATTTTCCTCCTAAAGATGTTTTTTATCTTATAATCGTTGGTTTATGTGAGTCTGTAAGACTTAGGAATGTATCTTCTAAGCTGGCAGATTGTATATCAATATCTGAAATTCCCCATTCAGACTGCATCAGTGTAAATAACAATACATCTGTCTCTTTGGCATAAAGACGAATTCGCTCGCCGCTGCACTCTGCTTTTTCTACACCGGGCAATGTGAGCCATTCCTGCTCAGCTGGCGCGTTCGCCGCTCGAAATGAAACCGTTCTAAGCGTTGTTTGTGCCTTTAAACGTTCTGGAGTCCCTTCCGCAACAACCTGTCCACTGGCGATTACTGCGATATGATCTGCGACAGCATCAGCTTCCTCTAAATAATGTGTCGTTAAGAGCACAGTGCGTCCGTCATTTGCCAGCGCTTGGATGGTGTCCCAAAAGCGACCACGAGCCTCGATATCCATTCCGACAGTAGGTTCATCAAGCAGGAGAAGCTCTGGATTCCCCGCCAAGCTTTGGGCGAAAGCCAATCTACGGCGTTGTCCTCCGGACAGGGAGGATGCGCGCCGTTTCTCATCCGCATGGAGACCCGAAATATCTAACAATCGCTCTAGAGGCATCGGATTACGATAATAACTTCGGAACAATTGAAGCACTTCTTTGACCGTAAGTCCATCTGCCGCTTTAACATCCTGCATAAGCGCTCCGACACGTTGCCGTAATTCCTTTGTTCCAGACGGCATCCCCAAAACTCTGATTTCTCCTGATGTTGGCTTTGCCATTCCGAGTATCATGGAAATGGTTGTTGTCTTGCCTGCGCCATTCGGTCCGAGCAATGCGGATATTTGACCTTTCTCAAATGATAGATTCATATGATCAACGGCACTGTAGTCGCCAAATTTCTTTACTAGATTTATACATTCAATTGCCTTTTTCATTTTGTACTAACCTCCGCTAATCTCTTTTCGTTACTTGATGTCCTTATTATATTGAAATAATGCTAGATTCAATTAGTGTGGGTTGTCACAAAATGAATATGACAAATGTCAGAAAAAGAAGACCAGCTGGGATGACTCCTCTCACTTTCACGCAAGGATAAACGGCTCCGCCGTCCTTTGGACAGGCGCGTTTACCGATGAAATATAAGTATAGATATAAGGTTACAAAAACTTTCTTACATTTCAAAAAAGCCAGCCTCTTGCGGCTGGCTTTGATGTATTACGGTTGTAATCTTCCTAATAAAGACTGGATTACGGTTTTCCGATTGGCGGCGTGGGCGGCAGAACGACGGCGCTGGCCGCTTTTCCGTCAATGCCTAGAACTTCAATTTCATCAAGGAAGACCCATACATTGACCGGAAATTCAACTCTGACGTACCTGGCGTACACCTTATCGGCTCCCGCTTTCCCTGGCACGCCGTCTGTTACCCCGCTCCACCTCACAAAATCAGCCGATATAGCATCTTGTGCCGATGACGGAGAAACGGTTGCCAGCTTGCTCCAGGTTTGGCCGTTAGTTGATACGGAAAAAGAGACATTCTGAGGGAAATAGATGCCAGGCCCTTTATCCTGAAGAAAATGGGCTCTTATTAACCCGATCGATTTGTTGCGGCCCAAATCAAATGTAATTGTACGATTTCGATCCTCTGGGTAGTCGCTACCTGCATGGCCCTGCCATTGCCCGTTGCGGTAATCCGTTCCGCCGAACAGACCGTTCGTAAGTTCACTCCCCGAATCGGTATAGTTGCTGTTAGGCTGCCGCGAAAGTGTATAACTTTGACCAAGAGCCAGGTTGCTGAGGCCCCATCCGTCAGACCAGGTTTGAATAAGAACCTGGGCGTAAGTATCGAGCAGCGTTGCTGCCGAAGGTGAAATCAGCCCTTGTGCTTGCACGGCAGGGTCGTGTATGTGAGCGAGAAAATCCTGCATATACGATACGGCATCCTTCGGCTTGTTTTGGTCCAAAAGAAGCTTGATAATTTGCAAACGGTACAACAACTCATTGCCAAAAACCGAATTGATTTCGTTCGACGCAACATAACCCTGCACAAGCTCCGCCATCGTCTCCGGCGACGGGTCGCTGTCTATGGCGTACGTACCATTTAAATACTGATACAGCCAGTCATACATTAAACGCAAACCCGGATCCTTGCTTACCCCTAAGTTGTATACTGCATTATTGCCTTGGTAATAAGCTCTGAAACCATTTTGCATGAGGCCCGATCTGACGCCACTGTCCAAATATTCGATAAAACGCTGGAGAAGTACGGGGTCTGTCAGCATTCCGTCATCAAATTCGATCTCATTCCCCATTCCGAATCGCTTTGCATTATTCGTAGCATCATCTAGACGGTCGGAATCCATTCCGCCAAAGAAGTAATTCGGCTGGTAAGCCGCAGCATCCACTCCGAGGTCTTTCCACATATACATCTTGTAAGCCATAGAGTGTGGAATCCAGAAAACCTTCATATTCATGGCGTGTACTTTTTCCGTCACAGCACGCATCATGTCCGGTCCCGATTCGGATATCTCGACTTGTTCCGGCATCCAGTACATGCCGACAAGATCAAGATTTGAGTAGTTGGCAGCCTGCCATTTTTGCTGGACCTGGTCCAGATACCACTGTACCGCTTTTCCCCTGTTTTCAAACGCTTTTTCTTTGCCCGCGGAAGTCTCATTAAAGTTTAAAGAACCGCTGCCGTCAATGTCTCCAAAATCGGTTAAGGATTCCCCAGGGTTTGGAATCATTAACACAACCTTGACTTGGTGATCGGGCTGGTTCAGCTTGGCCCCGACTTCCTTGGCAGCCTCGTTCAACTGCTGCATATCCCCCGTTGCCGCGAAGGTTTTATTTAAATACCAATTCCAATCGTCCAGATTCGTTTGCCCAGTCCCAAAATCGCGGCCGGCAGGCGATGCAATCCCGAGATAAAGTATGCCGTCAAAAAGCCAATCGATCGGCTCCCCGTCTTTATTTACATAGCTAATGTTAGGGATAATCCGCTCCTTGTTCCAATCGCCCAAACCATTCGCATATTGCCCGTTATACAGCAAATTCAAATTTCGGATACCAGCTGTAGCCTCCCCAGGCTCCAAAAACTGAGGCTGCTCAGCAGGAACCTTTACCGCCCCATCAACCTTGCCGTCCATACCCAAGATTTCGATTTCGTCAATGAATTCCGATAGCGCATGATGCATTGAAAATGCTACTTTCACATAGCGAGCATAAGCCAACTCGCCATCCGTATTCCCGCCTTTGATTCCGTCCCGGCTGCCATCCCATTCAAAGGTTTCCTCTCTGGGCGGGCCTTCTCCCCAAAGCAGCTGCGTGGCGTTATGGGAGAGCAGCCCCCAATTTTCCTTATCGTCAGAGACATACATTGATACCGACAGCGGTACAAGGATTGAGTTCGTCGGATAATCTTGAAAAAAATGAGCAGTTATCCTTCCGATCGATTTTTCCTCTCCCAGATCAAAAACAACTTCGCGCGTTTTTCCGCGGAGATGCCCTACCCATGCAGGGTCGTTC
Source organism: Paenibacillus sp. IITD108 (assembly GCF_036541265.1). Taxonomy (NCBI): domain Bacteria; kingdom Bacillati; phylum Bacillota; class Bacilli; order Caryophanales; family Paenibacillaceae; genus Paenibacillus; species Paenibacillus sp. IITD108. The sequence continues at coordinate 128,957 of NZ_JAZHCT010000019.1, forward strand.
ATATTCAATGCGCCGTATTGTCCGTCCGTAAGCTTGTATCCGTCATCGGGATGTGAAGCTTCTGGCGCTTCAGACCATTCATACGGCAGACCTGCCGCAAGATTGCGGAAATTCGTCTGCTCCGCTGCCGATGGTGCTGCCTCCTGATTTGAGGCCGCAGCCGCAACAGGCGATGTCGCCTGCCACGCAGAAATCGGGGTTACTAGCAAAGCTGCTGCCATCAGGATCGATACCCATTTTTTGTTCGAAATCATCTTGGTCAGCTCCTTTTTATCTCGTTCTATTTGCCCTTCGCGGCCATGAACTCATCGATCTGCTTTTGCAGCTCCTGCTGAATTTTTTTGAGGGCAGGACCGGCCTCCGCTTCGAATTTCTTCAATGTATCCTCCGGATCGATAACTCCGTTGAACAGCGCCGTATAATATTGCCCATCAACTGTATTGTACTGGCTGACTTCGTTTTGCACCGGGTTACTGTCAAATTCGAAGCCGGCCAAAATATCAGTGGTGAACATGTCTGCATCGCGAAGCAACGCATCCATTTCATCATTCTTCGGGTCGCCGCCTATAACAGTACGTTCATCGACCGGATTCCATAGCCAGACATAACCGAATGCAGAGTAGCCGGATGTATCCAGGTTCTTCATTTTGTCCTCTCCTACCGCTTCCCAATGCTTGCCTTCGATTCCGTAAGAGAGCAGATCATAGTTTTCCTTCTCATTCGCCCAGTTCAGGAACATAATTGCTCGTTCCTTGTTTTTGCTTACCTTTGGAACAGCCAGGAAATTCCACTGTTTAAAATTAGTGAAGTTCGCGCCCTTTTCCGGGCTGAAGAAAGTAACTGTTTCCAACTCGCCATTCGGCACATTGTTCTTGAACGTATTCTTGAGGGAATCGCCGATGCCGAACGCGCCATTCGTCACGATTGCCACTTTGCCTGCCGAAATCGGCTGGTGAAAATCTTTCGTCGTCAAAATATCCTTGAAAATCAGCCCGTCGGTAAACCATTTGTGCGTGTTCGCCAGCCACGTTCCTATAGGCTCCCGGTCCTCCAGCAAATTGTAAACTTTGCCGTCATTGTTTTTGTAATAGAGCATCAGGCTGTTACCCAGCGCATGGGTCGGTCTGACATGGGTTTCGTAATCGTTCAACGCGTGATGAGCGACAAAAGAATAAGTGGCGGAGCCTGCGGTCATCGGAATGATGCCCTTTTCCTGCTCCTTCACCTTGTAGGCGAAAGCGATTAAATTTTCATACGTTTGAATCGGCGGTACGCCAAGCTTCTCGCGAATGTCTTTGCGCACCATGTAGGAATTGCCGGACATATAGCTGACGCCAAGCGGAATGGCCATAATTTGGCCGCCATACTTGTTGTAGTCCCACATTTGCTGCGGCCGTTTCTCCAGCACCGTCTTGCCATACTCGGCCAGCAGGTCGTCCAGCGGCTCATAGAAACCGCTCGCAATCATCTGATTGATGTGCAGCCACGGCGCATCAAAGATTAGGTCGATATTTTCACCGGAAGCAAGCGTCACCTGCGTCTTTTGCGCCAAATCAGACCAAGGCACAAATACGACGTCAAGCTTCACATTGATCGTATCCTTCATCCGCTTCTCTGCCTCGGCGATAACCAAATCCATATCCGGCGGCCGGTCGCCGGGAATCATAATTTTCAGTGTTACCTGCTCCAGCTTTTTGTCACCGCCGGCGCCGTTATTGTCTCCGGTCTGACTCGAAGGTTCGGGCGTCTTCCCTTCTCCTTCGCTATTCCCCGTGCACCCTGCAAGTGCGACAAGCGCGATCAACAGCACAAGCGTGGTGACCAAAAGTCTTTTCATCGTTAATTCCCCCTGTTTCAAAATGAAGAAAAATAGGCGGATGGACCCGTTCATTGACGAATGTAGCCTGCAGCCCGAACGGCCAAACACGCCACAATGCTTCTACCCTTTTACCGATCCTAACGTCAAGCCTTTAATGAAGAAACGCTGAATGAACGGATAAACAAAAACGATCGGGCCGATCGTAACGCAGACGATCGCCAGCTGCATGCCGTAGGTCGGCACGACGACATTGTACTGCGTCTGGCTGCCTCCCACATAAGCCATTACATTCAAATTGGACATCAGCTGGCGGATCATCATCTGCAGCGGCAGCATTTTGTAATTATCGATAAACAGCAGCGACAAATACCAGTCATTCCAATATTGCAGCGCATAGAACAGACTCACCGTAGCGATGGCAGGCAGCGAGATCGGCCATATAATGCGAAAGAAAATATAGAGATCATTGGCGCCGTCCACCGTCGCAGCTTCATTCAATTCATATGGTAGTGTCCGGTAGTAAGAGACGAGAATGAAAGCGTAGAACGGATTAAGCAGATAAGGCAAAATAAGTGCCCATACCGAGTCTTTCAGATGCAGCCAGTTGGCGATCAGCATATAGAATCCGACCAGCCCCGCACCGAACAGCATTGTCAGGAAGGTCAAGAATGATAGAATGTTGCGGTATTTCACTTTCCGATGGCTCAGTGTATAGGCATAGGCGGCTGTCACGAGGACACCCAGCGCCGTTCCGGCGATCGTTACACTAATCGTAATTCCGTAGCTGCGGAACACCTGTTTGCCGGAGAGCAGAAATTCATACGCATGAAGACTGAATTTGCTAGGAAGCAGCTGATATCCCGCCGTTTGAAGAATCGATTCATCGGCAAATGAATTGATGAATACAATCCAGAACGGGATGAAGCAAAACAGCGCAAACGCACATAGTACCGCGTACATAAAAACAAGAAACAACCGTTCTTTCACATCGATCACACCTTAAACCATCCGGCGAAAAAGGCTGCTTGGCTAAGTCTCCTCCCGCTTCGCCGAACCTTTTTTAGAATTTAGAACAGCCTTGAATCCGCATCTACCTTGCGCGCAATCGCATTGAAGATCAGAATCGTAACAAGACCCATGCAGGATTGGTATACGATGACCGCGGAGGACATGCTGAAATTGCCCAACTGCCGCAGTGCGCGGTAAGCATATGAGTCGATAACATCTGTCGTAGGGAATAGTACGCCGTTATCTCCGATGATCGCGTAAATCATGCCGAAATCGCCGTAGAAAATACGGCCGACGCCAAGCAGAGCCAATACCATCACGATCGGCCGCATGAGCGGTAGCGTAATGTAGAGCATCTGCTGCATCCGGCTTGCGCCTTCGATTCTCGCACTCTCGTAATATTCCGCGGAGATGCCTGTAATGACCGCCAAAAAAATAATGGAATTGTATCCGGCAATCTTCCAGGCGCTGATCACAGTCAAGATGTACGGCCAGACGCCAGGCGTCAAATACCAATCCACACCTTCGAAGCCTAGGACAGCAAGCGCGCGGTTCATTAATCCCTCCGATGTGCCGAACAGCGTTAGCGCCATCATGCTAACGACAAGCCATGAAATAAAGTACGGTAAAAAAATAAACGATTGCGCGATTCGCTTGAACACCCTGTTTCGGACTTCATTCAGAAAGATAGCCAGTACGACCGCGCTGCCGAGGCCGGATACGAGAAACAGCGCATTAAGGAAAACCGTATTCATTGTCACGCGCAGCCAATCTTTCCCGTTGAAGAAAAACTCGAAGTTTTTAAATCCGACCCATTCGCTCCCCCATATTCCGTCCGACAGCCGGTAATTTTGGAAGGCGAGCAGGTGCCCAAGCATCGGCATATACGCAAATACGGCCAGAAATGCGATGCCGGGCAGTGCCAGCAGATACAAATATCTGTTCCGCGACAGTTCACGTATGAACGTCCCGCCAAGCCTTCTTCGTCGCTCCAAAAAGCGTTCCTCCTTTCTTGTTTCACTTGCAGGTTTCGAACGATGTCATCGTAGCATTCACAGCAAATGCTTGCCTAGTTCTCATTGGCCGTATTCGGTTCTCCGCCAGCTGATTTGCGAGGATTCAGCTGGTTGTTATTAACCTGGCGAGTTCGCAAACGCCTGCTAATTCGCCGATTTCTCAGCAATATGCCGCTGCCACTCTGTCCGTTCCTCTGACTTGCTCTCACGGTATTGGCTCGGTGTCATGCCAGTTGCTTTCTTAAAGGCGGTGAAAAAATGGCTTTTCGTCTGGAAGCCGGACTCCACGGCAATGTCGGTAACCTGCATGCTTGTCTGTTCCAGCAGCTTCTTAACCTTACAGAGCCGCTCATTCAGGATGAAATTCGATAGCGGCAAACCGTATTGTTCATGAAACAGGTGCCGAACGTACTTGGCCGACAATGCGATATGATCTGCGATCTCATCCACCGACAGCATCGGGTCGTGAATATGGTAACGGACGTACTCGATAATTTCCTCGATTTGCTTTTCCTTGCGGTTGAAGCCCTTTCGGTCGCCTAGCAACCGGATGATCCGGCCAGTCTCTTCCTTTAGCCATTCGCGTACTTCGGCAAGTGTGACGTACTGCCTCAAGTGATGTTCGATTCCTTCAATACTCTGAACGGAAGTCATTTTGCTGAACGATTTGACGATTGCAAACAAAAGCAGCTTCAGCTGGAATTGGCACTCGGTATATTTCATCGTCTGCAAGCGTACGAACAACTCATCCAGCATCGCCAGCGCCTTCTCCTCTTTGCCGCAGCGAATTGTCTGGATCAGGTTTTCATGCACATCCTCCTCAATCGGAGCCTGCAGATCGGCATAGCGCTCAAAATCCTGTTCGATGTAAATTTTGTCATCACCACTGACAAACTTGAACAAAGTCAGTTCATTTATATCGTCATATACTTTACGCAAATCATCGTGCACGCGGCGGGCTTCACTTTCTGCGATCGTGACGTCCAATTTGACATATCTGGCAACTTGCCGGCGCAGTTCCTTCAGCTCTTTTGTCAAATCGGCGTCAGGTGAGAAACTTGCCGCGCCAACGATCAGAACGAGATGATCCGTGCCGAAATCAACCACCTCTATCGGCCGTTCCGGCTGGCCCAGCAGCTCCTCCGCGATATTACCGATTGCATACTTGAGCAGCTTGCGCGAGACAAAATCATACTGTTCGGATATTTCATAATAGGAATCAATTTTGACAACGGCCAGCCGAAGCCATTCGTAGTCCAGCAGGCCGGATTCACGGGCAATCGCCGCTCTGGCGCTGTCGGTTAACCGGCCCTGCAGCAGCCACTGCCGCAAATATTCGGTCTTGATCAGCGGGTAATGATCGCGAAGCATGACGACACCCTTTTCAATGACGCCATAATCGTTCTCCCCCTTCACACCCAGCTTACGCTGCAGTTGATCCGCCAGCCGGCGGAAGGGTCCGACGAAACGGCGTGAATTCCAATAGGCGATCAGGAGTAGCACCGCAAGCAGCAGCAGCGAGCAAATAATAATGACAGTTTTGAACGCATCGGCTTTTTCTCGGAATTGCTTCATCTCCGTGATGGATACAATGGTCCACCCCAGCGAATCAAGACGGGCATAATTAACGAACGCTTTCCCTCCGTCACGGTTCAGCTCGAATGATCCCTGCTTCAATCCTGTTCGGACGCCGCTGATGCTCTCCTCAAGCCGCTCATCCGATTCCCCCAAGATCAACTTGCCATGATCATCTACAATGGAGAACAGCGCATCCGCCCTTCCGCCGCCCGATATCAAATGCTTTTGCAGCTCCTTCTTGTTGAACAAGACGACAAGATACCCGTCGCGGCTTTTCTGCACAGGAGTCGAAGGAAGCTGGAGCGCCAAATATGAGTTTTTTCCTATTTTGTGATCGAAGTAGCGGAGGAAGGAACCGGGATCACGCTCGATCAGCTGCAGCATCGGCTGATCGGCGAACTCCTCAAACGGGAGCAGTCCAACTTTGGAGTCGATAACCTCACGTTTGCGCATGCTGAATAAGTAAGCGGATTCAATAAAAGGCTCATTTGATAAATACTTCGTTAATACCCGCATCGTACCGGCATTTTGCAGCAGATTTTCGGCAGAGGCATATATCCAGCTCTGAACGGTATGATCTTCATACATATTCAGGCTGTACCATTTCAGCTTGGCCAGCATAAACTCCGTCTGCTCTGCCATTTCATCGATACGGTCCTGATTGAAAGTTCCCACCTGAGTGTATGCGTATTGAGAAAATTGGTTAGCCAGAAACAACGAAAACGGAATAATCGTAATTGCGAAGAAAATGCCGCTGATCACAAATATGCGCCAAGATGTCGATCTGAACATAACTGATAACCCCTTTCCCCTTCGTCATTGAAGTTCTCTTTTGACTAGTATGTTTTATCTTATAGCAGCCCCTTCCTATTTGCCTAGTCCTCATTTGTCCGTCAAGTTCTGATTTTACGTTTCCGCCCCGTTCTGCATGTTATTGATCAAGCAAAAACACCATCCTCATGCGGATGGTGTTCATGATGGTGTAGGTGAGGGAAGTTGAACCCCTATCCGAAGATCACGCCACGCGGCTTTCTACGGGTGTAGCTGCAGTTTTGATGTCACCTTAGGGAGCCCATAATAAAAAATCACTACTTGTTTTAGCCTACACTAGCGGATGCGGCTTCTTCCATTCCATGTAAGCTTAGTTTCATACCCATTGCTAGTGCTAGCTTAACAGTATCAAGACGGGTAACGGTCCCGCATTCTCGATGCGAGCAATAGACTCTTGATGAAGTCCATCCCAACTCTACTCTTCTTTGATGGATGGCATTGACTAATTCAGCAACAGCTTCAAGCTCATTCATTCGAATTGGGTCTATGGACTTTAATTCCTTCTTTTTTTCGCTCCAGCTATTCGTAAACCATAACTCCTTTCACCTTCTGGATAACCAGTTCTCCATCCGTCTTTCAGCAATCGCAATTTCTCTCATGGTTTTTTTTAGTTGTCTTTGAGAAATGATGCAATAAGACAAATTGATTGCCATTCCAACCTAACACGGTGTCTTTTCTCATAGTATTGGTCGAGTATTAGTAGTAAGGCACAATGTATTCCTCTTTTTCAAGGTTTATTTGTTATAATATATCTGATTGTAATATCCATGTTTCTTCTTTTATTATTCTAAATTCCTGTTTTCACAATCATTGTTACAATACTAGCTAGCTTAAGGAGATTACTTGATGAAACAGACCTTAAATAAAATCCCAGAAAAATGGAAATGGAATGGGATTTTAACTATCGGTGGCTTATTAATAGGGGCAGGATTTGCTGATTGCCTATTTGCAATTAATCAACTAGATTTGAATCAAATAGCTAGAGGGTTAACGATATTTAGTGCAGGCCTTACCATTCTAGTCGTAATAGATAACTCCAAAACACAAAAGGATTCCGAGAAAGTACAAAAAGCAACTCAACTTCGATTAGAAAAAGTAGAGGATAAGCTAAATGCAATTCTTCAATCACAACAAATGTCTGAAAAACAATTTCAAGAAATAATAAAACTGCTGCATAGATCAAAGTCCTAAAATCATCATATAGACACCATACTCACATAAAAGCGATCCAAGTCGGTTATCATAACCAAAGTTACTTTAACAATATGTTCAAGAAACATACCGGTGGTTACCGTACGAAATACAAAATAACGGCAAGATCTCTTCATTCCTAGCTACTGACACAATATTTGTAAGTATGCTGTATCATAAGATATTAGTCGCTGAATGGCAAAATAAATAATCGACATTCACGGGAGCCATACTTACTGATGGCTCCCGTGACCATTCAATACCAATTCTACGTAATCTAAAACTCTCATCTCATGGTGGTAAATAAGTCACGATTTCAAATAGCATGAGAGACTAGATCGGTTTCCCAGCAATTAAAAAGCTTCTATACTACAGCATTTCCAACTGCAACACTCAAGAAATCAGCTTATAACAGTGTCGAAAGTTCAATTCTACTTGTTCTTGTGAAACTTTACAAACGGCACCGACTGACCTCCAGCGGCCATCGATTGAATGGACAATGGAAAAACAGAACTCCAAGTGACCGCATCATAAACATCAATCGCGAGTTTGCGTTTTTCAATTATTGCAGCAAAAAATTCATCAAGCACGAAGAAATCCCCCCCGCCATGTCCGCTTTTTGCAGCAATTTCAGATAGGTTTTTCCACCGTGGATGTTCCCATTCGTCTGCGTATTGCCAAAGCGATTCCCATTCTGCCGTCTTGCCTTCCTTATCATAAGGTGATCCACCAGGTGACCGCCCTTCTAGCCAAATAAGCGGATCTTCTTTAGCGTGTCGCGAAGACAAGTAGGACCCCTTCGTGCCTTGCAATGTATAGTGAGTCATATTATGTGGCCGCGCAGATTGAATATCGTACTTCAACGCTATCAACATCCCTTTTTTCGTCCGAATCAAGGTGACGGTTGAATCAGGCGTTTGCCAATGTTCGTTGTCCGCTCCAGGATGCTGTTCACCAAAATGTTCGTGAAAGTATTTGGCGGTTGCCCTGCTTTTGGAACCAAACGTAACTAAACTTTCCAGTTCATCCCCGCCTTGCTGATTCACACCTATCCACTGGGCAATCGGGCCCAAGGAATGGGTTGGATATGTACTTCCTTTATAATCTTTGAGCAACTTCCCTCGCCATGTTAAACTGCCATCTTCATAATGCAATAAATGACGTATGTCATGGATATAGCCGCATTCTGCATAAGTCAATTCCCCGAACAAGCCATATTGCGACATGTGATTCACCATCATATTAGGTCGCATATAGCAATAGTTTTCCGCCATCATATAGGTTAAACCTGTTTCCTCTACCGCTTCAATCAATTTCCAGCTATCTTCGATCGTGTGTGACGCAATAACTTCGCTAAGTACATGCTTATGCGGTCAGGGTTAATGATGGTGGAGGCGAGGGGAGTTGAACCCCTGTCCGAAGATATCACGCCACACGGCTTTCTACGGGTGTAGCTGCAGTTTTGATGTCACCTAAGACCCTCTGCAACACGGTTCTTAATAGGTCAGCCTGATTATCTTCTTCAGCACACCCCAGGCGGAGATGTGACA